>JALYUN010000328.1 GCA_030853725.1 Pseudomonadota bacterium
CTGCTGCCGCATGCGGCAGCACGGTGATGCGCGGATGGCGCCAGAACGGATGCGCAGGCGGCAGCGGTTCGGTGTGGAACACGTCGAGCACGGCGCGCTCCAGGTGCCCACTGTCGAGCGCTGCGAGCAGATCGGCGTCCACCACGTGCGCGCCGCGCCCCAGGTTCACGACCGAAGCACCGCGTGGCAGGTCGGCGAAGAATTCGGCATTCAGCAAGCCCTGCGTTGCTGGAGTCAACGGCAGCAGGTTGACGACCACCTGGCAGTTGGCCAGCAAGCGCGGCAACGGCAGGTCGTCGCGGCGCCAGCCCCGCACGTGGTAGCCCGCCGCAGCCAGGCTTTCGGCCGCGGCCTGGCCCATCTGCCCCTGGCCCAGCACCAGCACGTTGACTTCGTCTGCGCGTCGTTGCGGCTGTTGCAACCAGCGCTGTTGTCGTTGTTGCTCGGCATAGTCGAAGAAGCCGCGGTGCAGCGACAGCACCGCCCACAGCGAGGTCTCGGCCATGGCCCGGTTCAACGACGGGTCGACCATGCGCGCGATCGGCACGCCTTCGGGCAGCGTAATGTCGCCCAGCAGCCGGTCCACCCCCGCCCACAGGCTCTGGATCAACCGCAGCCGCGGCAGACCTTGCAGGCTGCCGGGTGCCGGGTTCGCGACCACAGCGGCCAACACGTCATCGGGCGCTTGGCGCGCTGCTTCGGTGTCGAGCCAAAAGGCTTCCGGCATCGCGCGCGTTAGGGCGTCCAGCCAGGACTTGCGTTCCGGCGCGTCGAAGTCGCCGCAGAGCAGGACCTTCATGCGTCGATTGCTCGATTCAGTCGCCGCAACGCAGCGGCCACGGTGGCGGCGCGCACCGCGTGCCGGTCACCGGGCAACTGCAGCCGTTCGGCGTCGCAGGCCTCGGCCGTCCCCCAGGCCAGCCAGACCGTGCCCACCGGTTTGCCAGGTGCGGCACCGCCGGGCCCTGCGATGCCGGTGACGGCCACCGCCAGTTGCACCGGCGCGTGGCGCAGCGCGCCTTGCACCATCGCCAAAGCGACTTCGCGACTGACCGCACCGTGGGCGGAGATCAATGCCGGCGGGACGCCCAACAGCTCGGACTTGGCTGCATTGCTGTAGGTGACGAAGCCGCGTTCGAACCAGTCACTGGAGCCGGCCAGCGCGGTGCAGGCCGCAGCGATCAGCCCGCCGGTGCAGCTTTCTGCCGTAGCCAGGCGCCAGCCCCGGCGGCGCAGCCCAACCGCGAGCCGGCCGGCATCGGCATCGGCATCGGCCGAGTTCAGAGCATCTTCCACAGCGTCCACCCCAGTGCAATCAGCCACAACGTACAGCCCGCAGCCACCAGATCATCGAACACGATGCCGAAGCCTTGACGCCAACCGATCGTTTGGCCGGGCCGCAACTTGAAGCGCCGATCGGCCCAGCCCACCGGCCCCGGCTTGGCGGCGTCCAGCAGCCGGAACAAGCCGAAAGCCAAAGCCTGGGCCCACAGCGGCGCCGGCTGCAGCAGCCACAGCACGATCCAGAACGCGATCACCTCGTCCCAGACCACAGCAGACGGATCGGCCACACCCAGATCGCGTGCGGTTCGGGTACAGGCCCACTGCCCGAGCAAGAGCGAAGCCGCGATCACGAGCCCCCATTGCGCAGACGACAGCCAGTGGTCGAGCACTAAAAAAGCGATCCACGCCCACAGCGTGCCGACCGTGCCCGGCGCCCAAGGCGCCAGGCCACTGCCGAAGCCGAGCGCGATCCAGTGCGCCGGGTGGCGCAACATGAACGCAACCGTGGGCCGCAGCGGCCGGTCAGGCGAAATGATCGAAGCTCCGAAGGCCATGGGAAATGAGCCGACCCTGACGGTCGACGACCCGAACACCAGCTTCGGCCTCGACCGTGCCGCAGCGCGTCACGGTCACGTCAGCCGCCGCGCCGGCGTTCATCACGGCTTCACGTTGTTGCGGGCTGGCGGTGAACAGCAACTCGTAATCGTCGCCCCCAGCCAGCAGGCATTCGAGCTGCACTGCTGCAGGCTGGGCTGCCAGGTCGGCGCTGCGCGGCAAGGCGTCCAGATCGACGCGCGCGCCGACGCCGGAGGACTCCAGCACATGGCGCAAGTCGCCCAGCAGACCGTCGCTCAGGTCGATGGCGCTGCTGGCGTGGCCCCGCAGCGCCATGCCCAGCGCAACGCGCGGCAGCGGCAGTTCCATCGCCTGCCTGACGCGCTCGAAAGCATCACCCGCCAACGCCAGGGTGCCGCGGAAGACTTCCAACGCCAGGCGGGCATCACCGAGCGTGCCGCTGACCCAGAGGTCGTCACCCGCCCGTGCCCCACTGCGCAGCAGGGCCTGACCGGGTGGCGCCTGGCCGAACACCGTGATGCAGATGTTCAACGGCCCGGCCGTGGTGTCGCCGCCAATCAACTCGATCGCGTGCTGGTCGGCCAGCGCGAACAAGCCGCGTGCAAAAGCCGCGACGAAGTCGACATCGGCCCGCGGCAAGGACAGCGCCAGCGTGAAGGCCAGCGGTTCGGCCCCGCAAGCCGCCAGGTCGCTGAGGTTGACCGCCAAAGCTTTGTGGCCGAGCCGCTGCGGCGCCACCGTGGACAGGAAGTGGCGGCCTTCTACCAGCATGTCGCTGGAGACGGCCAGTTGCATGCCAGGCGCCAGATCGAGCAACGCGCAGTCGTCGCCGATGCCCACTGCAGCGCGGCGCGGCGGCCGCGGGCTTCGCATGAAGTGATCGCGAATCAAGTCGAACTCGCCGGTCATCGGGGGCTGGGTCGGGGACTGGTCAGGAAGCGGGGTTGCAGCGGCTTGAAGTATGGCTGCGCCGCCTATGATCGACATCACGTAGGCCAGGGCCGCGCATGGTCATGGCAAAGATAACAAGGTGCTCTGTTCAAGAGCCCCGAGGAGACGAGCCGTCATGCCCCTTACCCCCGATCCCCACACCGATTCACGCGCCGCCGCGGCCGCAGCGGAAGCCCAGAAGATCGATGAATTGAAGCGCGACGCGCTGCACTACCACGAGTTTCCGACGCCCGGCAAGCTCGCAGTCACTGCCACCAAACAGATGATCAACCAGCGCGACCTGGCGCTGGCCTACAGCCCCGGCGTGGCGGCGGCTTGTGAAGAGATCGTCGCCGACCCGGCGAACGCCTTTCGCTACACCGCGCGCGGCAACCTGGTGGCGGTGGTCACCAACGGCAGCGCGGTGCTGGGCCTCGGCGACATCGGCCCGCTGGCCGCCAAGCCGGTGATGGAAGGCAAGGCGGTGCTGTTCAAGAAGTTTGCCGGCATCGACGTCTTCGACTTGGAGGTGGCCGAACGCGACCTCGACAAGTTCGTCGACGTGATTGCCGCGCTCGAGCCCACCTTCGGCGGCATCAACCTGGAAGACATCAAGGCGCCCGACTGCTTCTACATCGAACGAAAGTTGCGCGAGCGCATGAAGATTCCGGTATTCCACGACGACCAGCATGGCACTGCGATCGTGGTCGGCGCGGCGCTCTTGAACGCGCTGAAAGTGGTGGGCAAGCCGATCGGTGAGATCAAGCTCGTCACCAGCGGTGCTGGGGCGGCCGCGCTGGCGTGCCTGGGTTTGCTCATCAAGCTGGGCGTGCAGCGCAAGAACATCTGGGTCACCGACCTGGCCGGGGTCGTTTACCGCGGGCGCGTCGAACTGATGGACGAAGACAAAGTCAAGTTCGCGCAAGAAACGCCGCACCGCAAGCTGGCCGATGTGCTGCCCGGCGCCGATGTGTTTCTGGGCCTGTCTGCAGCCGGCGTGTTGAAAGCCGAGATGCTGACGCAGATGGCGCCGCAGCCGTTGATCTTCGCGTTGGCGAATCCGGTGCCCGAGATCGCACCGGAACTCGCGCTGGCCACGCGCCCCGACGCCATCATCGCGACCGGTCGCACCGACTACCCGAACCAGGTCAACAACGTCCTGTGCTTTCCGTACATTTTCCGCGGCGCACTCGACTGCGGCGCCACCACCGTGAACGACGAGATGGAGATCGCAGCGGTGCACGCCATCGCCGACCTGGCGCAAGCCGAACAGAGCGACGTGGTGGCGGCGGCCTATGTAGGCGCCACGCTGGCGTTTGGCCCGCAGTACCTGATTCCGAAGCCCTTCGACCACCGGCTGATGATGATGATTGCGCCGGCCGTGGCCGCGGCGGCAGCAGCATCGGGGGTTGCTTCGCGGCCGATCGCCGACTTGACGGCTTACCGCGAACGGCTGAAAAACTTCGTTTATGCCTCGGGCACGACGATGAAGCCGATCTTTACACTGGCCAAGGCGGCGCAGGCCAAGCGCGTGGCCTTTGCCGAAGGCGAAGAAGAACGCGTGCTGCGCGCCGTGCAGGTGGTGGTCGACGAAGGCCTGGCCCGGCCGACGCTGATAGGCCGGCCGGCGCAGATTGCGCGGCGGGTGGAGCTGTTCGGGTTGCGGCTGCGCGCCGGCGTCGACTACGACGTGGTCGACGTCGAGCAAGACCACCGCTACCGCGATTTCTGGATGACCTACCACCGCATGACCTCCCGCATGGGCGTAACGGTGCAGGTGGCGAAGATCGAAATGCGCCGCCGGCTGACCCTGATCGGCTCGATGCTGCTACACAAGGGCGAAGTCGACGGGCTGCTGTGCGGAACCTGGGGCACGACCGCGCAACACCTGTTCTATATCGACCAGGTTATCGGCAAGCGGACGGCTTGTAACGAACGCGCGCCGCGAGCTGTGCAGGTCTATGCCTGCATGAACGGCCTGGTCCTGCCGGGGCGGCAGGTGTTTCTGGTGGATACCCACGTCAACGCCAACCCGAGCGCCGAAGAGTTGTGCCAGATCACCGTGCTGGCAGCCGAGGAGATGGTTCGCTTCGGCATCACGCCGCGCGCGGCTCTGCTCTCGCATTCGAACTTCGGCAGCAGCCAGCAACCGAGCGCTATCAAGATGCGCCGCACCCTGGCGCTGTTGCGCGAACAGGCCCCGTGGCTGGAAGTCGATGGCGAAATGCACGGCGACCTGGCGCTCGATGCCGCTGCCCGCAACAAGGTCATGCCCGACAGCACGCTCACCGGTGAAGCCAATCTGCTGGTGATGCCGGACATCGACTCCGCGAACATCGCCTACAACCTGCTCAAGACCGCCGCCGGTGGGGGCATCGCGATCGGACCGGTGCTGCTGGGCACCGACAAACCGGTGCATGTGCTGACGCCGTCGGCGACGGTGCGCCGCATCGTCAACATGACCGCTTTGACGGTGGCCGACGCCGAAGCTGTGCGCCTGAGCGCAGCAGCGTCCACTGCGGCTGCCCGAGGCGGACGCGTCTAAGAGCCCGTCAGGTGGCCGCAGCTGCCCCAACTTCAGGCATCGACTTGAGTTTTAAGGGGCTCTGGGCTAAACTCTCGGATCGCATTTTTCAGGGTTAACCCGTGTTCCGGTTCGGTTGCGCAACGTCGGGCAGTTTTGCAGTCCCTGTCAGACGATCGATCCGGTCCTCTATGGAAACTCGTGAAGCCGGGTTTGGGGCGTCACCGGGCACGCAATTGCGCAACCGCCTCCAGAATTTCTTGGGTTTGCTTTGTCTGGCTGCCGCGATGGTTGGCACGGCAGCATTGGCGCAAGAGATGCCCATCAGGGGCCACGCGCCTCGGTCGGTGGGCATCGTCAACGTCACCGAACTGCCGGCCGAAGCGCAAGTCATGCGCCACCTGATCGACACCGGCGGACCTTTTCGCTACGACAAAGACGGTGCGGTCTTCGGCAACCGCGAAAGGCTGCTGCCGGCTATGCCACGAGGCTACTACCGGGAATACACCGTCCGTACCCCAGGGGCACACGACCGGGGAGCTCGCCGAATCATCTGCGGGGGCACACCGCCTACCCTTCCCGAACGCTGCTTTTATACCAACGATCACTATTCGAGCTTTCGCCAGATTTTGCAGTAGCCCCGCGCAATGAATGGCCTCGAACACCACGTTTCTCAAACTTCCAGACCTGCAAGGAGGATCTCGACCATGGAGTTGCAGACCATCCGCCCGAATCTCGTACAGGCCATTCGGGCCTATCGTGTCGACGACCTGATGCAGGCGGCGCACCACACTGGCCAGCATTTTCTGTATGCGAACCTGTCTGTTGCGCAGTCCAAGCAGGACGTGCTCGACGGCATTGCCGAGTCGTTTCTGTTCCCGCTGCATTTCGGCAAGAACCTGGACGCGCTCTACGACTGCATGACCGACCTGGTCAGCAAGTCAGGCCAGCAACCCGGCTTCGTCGTGGTACTGGAGCAGTTGCCCGACAACGCGCGGTTCGACCGTGAAGCACGCGAACAATTGCTGGAAGTGTTTCGCGACGCAGCCGAATTCTGGGCCGAACGACGAATACCGTTCCGATGTTTCTATTCTTTTCAGTAGCCCGCTCCCAAGAAAATGGGTCATGGGAGCGGGCTACGGAAATGACCCCTACTACCGCGGTCAAGCCGTCGGTCAAGGTCGTGCCTAAAAATGGCACCAACCCGAACTTCGGCATGAACATGCCGATGATGAGCAGCGCTTTCGACACACGAGCGTGGCTCAGCGCCGCTTGACGCAGCATCCGGGTTGACCACGAAGGGTTCTCGGCGACGCGAACCCTTTTTTATGCCGCCTGAGCCTGTGGCGGCACCGCCAGTGCCAAAGCCACGTACTCGGCCACCGGCACCTCTTCGGCACGTCGCTGCACGTCGAAATCGACGTTCAGGCCTTGCTCGCCGATCCAGCGGCCGAGCGTGTGGCGCAACAGCTTGCGGCGCTGCGAGAACGCCACCGTCACCAGTGCCCCGAGCCGGGCCGGGTCGACCGCTGCCAGTTCGGCCAACGGCTGCATTCGCACCACCGCCGACTGCACCCGCGGCGGCGGATCGAAGGCATTAGGCGAAACGTCCAGCACCGCCTCGATTTGGTAACGCCACTGCAGCATCACCGACAAGCGCCCATAGGTCTTGCTGCCAGGGCCTGCGGCCATGCGTTCGACCACTTCCTTCTGCAGCATGAAATGCTGGTCCTGCACCCGGCCGGCCACCGCCAGCAAATGGAACAGGATCGGCGTGGAGATGTTGTAGGGCAGGTTGCCGACCACCCGCAAGGGCGCAGCGGCTGTGTCAGCCAGCGCGTTGAAGTCGACCCGCAACACATCGGACTCGATCACCGAGAGCCCTTCACGGTGGCGCAGGCCCGCCGCCAGATCGCGGTCGAGTTCGATCACGGTCAGCGCGCCACAGCGCGCCAGCAGCGCGAAGGTCATGGCTCCGAGACCAGGGCCGATCTCGACAAGCGCGTCGCCGGGCCGCGGATCGATCGTCCTGACGATCTGCTCGACCACCGACTCATCAGCCAGAAAGTGCTGGCCGAAGCGCTTGCGCGCCGTGTGTGCCACGCCTCAATGCCCCATCAAGGCGGTGCTTCACGGTATTCGACATAAGCCCGCGATCGCAGTTCGCGGGTCCAGTCTTCGTAGGCCGGCTCGAAGCGGCGTTCGCGCAGCACGTTGCGCGCCTGTTCGCGCAGTTGCTTGGTGTCGATGCTCGTCTTGCGCCGCTCCAGCACCTGGATCAGGTGCACGCCGAAGCGCGATTGCACCGGTTGCGACACTCCGCCGATCGGCAGGGCATCCATCGCCTTCTCGAACTCCGGCACCATCACGCCCGGTGACGACCAGCCCAGGTCACCGCCGCTGGAGGCGCTGCCGTCTTCGCTGTAGCGGCGGGCAATGTCTTCGAAGCGCGCTTTTCCGCTTTCGATTTCCTGGCGGAATTCTGCGAGCCTTCGCGTGGCGACTGCAGGGGTCACTTCCGGTGACGTCCGCAGCAGGATGTGGCGGGCACGGGTCTGGGTGATGGTGCCGGGTTGCGGCTCGTCGCGCGCCACCAGACGCAGCACGTGAAATCCGGCGCCGGTGCGCAACAAGGTCGGCGAAACCTCACCGGGCTGCAGCGACTTCACGGCGGCGACGAAGGCGTCGGGCAAACGCGACATCGGCTTCAGCCCGATCTCGCCCCCCTTTTCCCGGTTGCCGTCGGCCGAGACCTCACGCGCCACCGCGGCGAAGGACTCGCCGGCCTGCACGCGGGCGAGCGCCTTGGCGGCAGCGGTGCGGCTGGCCTCGACCGTGGCTGCGTCGGCGCCGTCGGGCACCGGCAGCAGGATCTGGGCGATGTTGAGCTCGGTCTCGGTACCGAGTGCGGCCCGCTGTTCGGCCAGGTACTTGTCGACGTCGTCGTCGCTGATCTTGATGCGCTGGTAGACCTCGCGCTCGCGCATGCGCTCGATCATGATCTGGTCGCGCACGTTGCTGCGGAAACGCCCGTAGTCGGTGCCTTCTGAACTCAGGCGCTGGCGCAACTGCGGCAGGGTGATCTGATTCTGCGACGCAATGCTCTGGATCGCGCGGTCGATTTCGGGGTCGTCGACTTTCATGCCGCTGTCGCGAGCTGCGCTGAGCATGACGCGCTCGTCGATCAGGGCGTCCAACGCCAGTTTGCGCATCTCTGGCTCAGGCGGCACGCGCGCGTTGCTGCGACCGGCGTCGCTGATGGCGCGCGCCAGACGGCGGTCGATTTCACCGGCGGTGACGACTTCCTGGTTGACGACCACGGCGATGTGGTCCCCGTCGACCGGGGCTTCGCGCGGGCTGCGCGCTTCTGGCCCCGACGCGGCCAGTGCCGTCAAGGACAGGGTCGAAGCGATCAGGGCGCCGAGGATCGGCTTCCAGCAAAAATTGAATGCGGTCATGGTCAAGGATCGATCGAGCAAACGTCCTGTAGTTCCAAGGTTCTTGCGGGATCGTGCCGCGGTGGCCTCTTGGCACGCTGGCCAGTGGCGCCCGCCGCCACTGGCGCAAACCCGGAACAGGTCACGGCGCGGGTCCGCCGGGTTCCGCTATCGCACGCCGAACGGCGCCACGGCGGTGCGGTCGTCACGCAGCAGTTGATAACCAGGGATATTGTCCTTCAAGACCTGCAGCGGATTCGATCCCAGCCTGGACAGGCCCACCAGTTCCAGTTGCAGCATGAAGCGCGTGCTGGCTTCGTTGATGCCGATGGACTGGCGCTGGGCCACGATGCGACCGATCCAGCAGCCCGCGTCGTATTCGGTGCCGATCACCGAATCGGTGATGCGGCTGCTCTGCATGCTGTAGGTGACCCGCCCCACCGCGTACCAGCTGCCGCTGCATTCCTTATGGCTGGCACCACCGGTGGCCCGCGGCCCGGGTGGGCCGTACAGCGGCC
>JALYUN010000344.1 GCA_030853725.1 Pseudomonadota bacterium
CTGCTGCCCGCCGCGGCCGCCGACGCCCGGCAACCGGCGACACCGGCGGTCGCCCTGGCCGCCCAAGACCCACGCAACGGCCTGGCCGGGGCACGGGTGTTGCTGGTCGAGGACAACGACGAACTCGCCGAGGTCACGCTGGCGCTGCTGCAGACCTATGGCTGCGGCATCGTGCGCTCGCGCAACGGCGAGGACGCGCTGGTGCTGGCCCGCGACGCGGCGCAGCCGTTCGACGTGGTTCTCTCGGACATCGTGATGCCCGGAGCGCTGGACGGCCTGCAGCTTGCACGGGCGTTGCGCGACCGCATGCCTGGGCTGCCGGTCGTCCTGATCAGCGGCTATAGCCGTGCGCTGGCCAGTGCGCAAGATTTCGAGGTGCTGCAAAAGCCTTGCGCGCCCGGGGATCTGGTGGCGGCGCTACGGCGCGCCATGACCACCAGGCCCGCCAGTCAGGGCGAAGACTCTATCGGTTGACCGGCACGAACGGCGCGAAGACAGGCACGCAGCCTGCCCGTCTGAAGTTACGCGCGGGCTGGGCATGCCTGTTTGCGCAACCGAAAGGCTCCATGAATATCACCGCCATCCTCAACAAGCTCATCGAAACCAGCAAGGACGGTGAGTTCGGCTTCCAGAGCTGCGCAGAGCAGGTCAAGAGCAGCGAGTTACGCCTCTTGTTCAGCAACCGCGCCAGCGACTGCCGCCGGGCCGCAGCTCAACTGCAAGATCTGGTGCGCGAACTGGGTGACGTGGCAGAGGACGGCGGCACCGCCGGCGGCGCGGCGCACCGCGGCTGGGTCGCGATCAAGGCCAAGCTCGCCAGCTACACCGACGAGGCCGTTCTGGAAGAGTGCGAACGCGGCGAAGAGGTTGCCATCAAGCGCTATCGCGACGCTTTGGACGACACCGACCTGAGCGGCCGCGCCCGCGCACTGGTGGAAGCACAGTTCGACGGCGTCAAGCGCAACCACGCCGAGGTCCGCACGTTGCGCGACCAGGCCCGCAGAGCGTCAGCCGGCTGACCGCGTCCGCGACCGCATCTCAGCACCTGCGGCCATCGGCCGCGCGCGCAGCACCAGACGCTCGTCGCGGCCAGGACGGTGGTGTTCGACCTCGTCGTCATTTGGCGGCGACGTGTCATCGTCGTCACGGACCGGCGGTGCCGGCTCGTCTGGCTCCGGATTCTTGCGGCCCGGCACCGGCGGGTTGGCATGCAGCCTGATCCGTCTGCAAGCGCTGTCGAAGTCGTGGAGATTTGCGTGCGCCATGGTGGGGTCCTGGTCCAAGTGAGGGGATGCAATCAGCCTGTGCCTTCGCCTGAACTGATTGCGCTACGGGCGGCAGTCCGCTGTCAGGGCTCCTGCGCTGCCGGCGCGGGTGAATCGAGCCCGCGATCGGGCGACTCCGCCACCTGCGGCTGCGCGCTCGGCGGGTCGATCAGCTCCTCAATGATGAAGCGGCCGTAGTGCTGGGCTTGTTCAGCGCCGAAGGGCTGCACCGCATCTGCCACGATCTTCAACAGCGCTTCGTCGTCACCGCGCACCATGAGCCAGTGATAGCCCTTGGCAGCCAGTTCGCGGTGCGCCTTGATCAGGTTGAGTTCTTGACCGATGGCGGCCAGCGGGCTGGCGCTCTGCATGTCGCGGTCGATCTGCGCCAGCATTTCGGTGTCGGTCCAGCGCCGCAGCGCGTCGGGCGGCAGCCCGACATGGGCCAGGGCTTGCATGGCGCCATCGGCCTGCTCGGCACTCGGAAAAGAAATCAGGATGTGACCAACAGGTTTGAACACGCCGAAGCTGGACTTTTCATCGCTGGCCATAGGAACTCCTGTCATTATTTATGGATGGATGCCCAGCTTGGGCAAGGCAGATGCCTGCATCCGGAGGTTCCAAAGCGCAGCGTCGTCCCCGCCAGGAACACCGCTTGCTGGCATCGCGAAGCGGTCGATCAGACCAACTGTTCACGCGAAACACAGGGGGCATTCATGTGGAATTTGGGGAATACCTCGGGCCGGCACGTGGCGCTGTATGTGGAAGATGAGCCGATCAACGTGATGCTGATGCAGGCACTGTTCGAGCGCCGACCACAGTGGGAACTGGTCATTGCAACCACCGGCGACGAAGCGCGCCGCCTGCCGGCTGACCTGGTGCCCGATCTGCTGATGCTCGACCTGCGTCTGCCCGACTGCCACGGCACGGAGCTGTTGCCCGAACTGCGGCGGCGCCCCGGTTGGCACATTCCGCCGGCGGTCGCGGTGACGGCGGAGTATGGCTTCCAGCCCGACGGCACCGGCTTCGACGAGGTCTGGGCCAAACC
>JALYUN010000008.1 GCA_030853725.1 Pseudomonadota bacterium
GGCCAACACCGTCTGATCGACCGGATCCCAATTGACGATCTGGGTCTTCTTGTAGGCGATGCCCTTGTCGAGCATCTTTAGAAAGAACCACTGGTTCCACTTGTAGTACGAGGGGTCGCAGGTGGCCAGTTCGCGACTCCAGTCGTACCCGAGCGCCAGCGGCTGCATCTGGGCCTTCATGTCGGCGATGTTGGCGCGCGTCCACTGCGCCGGTGGCACGCCATTGGCCATGGCCGCGTTCTCGGCCGGCAGGCCGAAGGCATCCCAGCCCATCGGCATCAGCACGTTCATGCCCTTCATGCGCAACTGACGCGCCATCATGTCGTTGATGGTGTAGTTGCGCACATGGCCCATATGCAGCTTGCCGCTCGGATAGGGCAGCATCGAACAGGCGTAGAACTTGGGCCTGGTCGGGTCTTCGGTGACCTTGTAGGCGTCCACGCGCGCCCAGTCGGCTTGGGCAGCGGCTTCGATCTCGGCGGGCTTGAAGTCGGGGTTCATGGGACTTTCCTGGGCAGATTCAGGGGCGCGCCCGGAACAGTCGCTCGAACGCCGGCAGTCGTCCAAGCTTCACATGTGGCTCCGCCATCTGGGCGACACTCCGACCGGGCGGCCAGCGCGATTATAGGAATCGGCCGGTATCTGCCGGCTTTGGCCCGATCCGGAGTCGTGGGCACCTAACCGTTCGGATTGGCTCGAACCCCCCCCCGACATGGATACTTCTCCAGGGACGCGTTTGTTGCAACAATGTTCGAAGCTGCGGGCCCTGCGCAGGGCAAGGGTGTCTATGGGCGACGGCTGCGCCGCGCCGACCGCCTCGACCCCAGGCTGCGGGTCGTCGGTTTCATGATTTAGTCCACGCAGGTGGCACGCCGTGTCAGCCCGAGTTGGGGTTGAATGGCCGAGGAAATCTGGCAGCAGCGCCATTGGCGCTTGCAGCCCCGCAATATCTGGAGATGAAGATGGAAAACGGCACACACGATCGACAACCCGAAGGCGCTGCACCCGGGGCGGCTGCACAAGCCGACGCGGCAGCCGGTCTCAGCCTGAGTGCGCTGCAGCGCCGGCGCATGCTGTTGCGCGGCGTGGGCAAGGGCGCTGCGGTGGTTGCGGCTGCGGTGCCGCTGCAGACCTTCGCCGCCAACATCCTAAAGACGCAAGACGGCGCTGGAGCGCGTCTGTGTACCCTTTCTGGTGTGGGCTCCATGCTGCCCTCGGCGGCCCCGCGCGATCTGGGCGTATGCAAAGGTCAGACGGCCGGTCACTGGGCTGACTCCAACACCGCTTGGCCAAGCGCGACGGTCGGAAATGCCCCGCTGTCGCGGAACACGAAGTTCAAGAAAGTTTTCGGCGGCAGCGATCAGGACAAGCTCGGTGACATCATCGCGGGCACTTCGACCCACAGCGGCCCCAGCGAGCAGATGTGGGTGCGTGCGTACTTGAATGCTCTGGTGGGTTACCCCTCTACCTTCCCCTACTCGGCTTCCGAAGTCGTGTCGCTGTACCAGGGGCCCAATTCGGCAGCGGCGCTCGCCTTTTTCACGAACTTCGTTTAAGCGCCGCAGTCTCGCCGCTTCGTACGAATTGCCCGCCGGCGATGCTGGCGCGGTATCTACGGGCCGCTGGACACCAACGATGGCCTGGCGAAACAACCCGCTTTCGACGCTGCACTGGCGCCGCTGGGGCGATGACTGGGTGGTGTTCGACGCCGCCTCCGGCATGACGCACCGCCTGGACACCCTCAGCGCCACGACGCTGTTGCTGCTGCAGGAGCAATCGGCAGACCACACCGAATTGAGCGCCCGGCTCGACGAGGAACTGCAGATCGGTTCGGACGCAAATCTGCCGCCGACACTGGCCGCGGTGCTGGATCGGCTGGAAGCTGCCAGTTTGATTCAGCAAGTAAGGCCCGAATCCCGATGAAGCTGGCGGAGCTGCCCCCGGCCGAGATCAAACGCCGGCTGCGCGACCCCTCACAAGGCCTGTGCCTGCGCACCGGCCCCTACACCAGCCGCATCGTCGCCGACTCACCCTTCGTCGACGACGGCCTGCAGTTGCTGTACGGCACCCATACCGTGCCCGATCCCGGCACGTTCATCGACTTCAACGTCCGCATCCACAACAGCGGTGGCCTGCGCCGCTGGTGGCGCAAGCGGGTGGCCTTCAGCACCGACGGGGTTCGACCTTTTGCCCCACTGCCGGCCGCGCAGGCCTACCCGCTGCTGGAATGGGCGCTGAACTGGTGTCTGTCTTCGCGGGCCCACGACCACCTCAACCTGCATGCCGCCGCGCTGGAACGCGGCGGCCGTGTGTTGATCCTGCCGGCGCCGCCTGGCTCGGGCAAGAGCACCCTGTGCGCGGGTCTGACGTTGCGCGGCTGGCGCCTGCTGTCGGACGAGCTGGCTTTGCTGTCGCCACGCGACGGCCAGGTCACGCCGCTGGTGCGAGCCATCAGTCTGAAGAACGCATCGATCGACGTGATCCGTGCCTTCGATGCCGGCGCGGTCCTGAACGAGCCGACTCATGACACGGTCAAGGGCACTGTCAGCCACATGCAGGCGCCGGCTGCACATGTGGCGCGGGCAGGCGAGCGGGCCAACCCGCGCTGGGTGGTATTTCCGAAATATGTCTCCGGTGCCGCGCCGCTGCTCACGCCCCGGTCCAAGGCCGACAGCTTGCTGGAGCTGGGCCGCAACGCTTTCAACTACAGCGTGCTGGGTCTGGCGGGCTTCGAGACCCTGAGTCGGCTGGTCGACGCCTGCGACTGCTACGACTTCAGCTACGGTCGGCTCGACGATGCCGCGCGGGTCTTCGAACAGCTGGCCCGAACCGCCCCTGAGCCCACCCGCGAAGCCGAGGCCGTTGCCGCATGACCGTCGATGCCCGCTTCCTGCCGCAGATCTCGGAACAATCCGCCCCCGACGGTGGCCCCCGTGGCGATTTGTTGACCCCCGTCTTTGCACAGCCCGACCGCCAGCCGGTGCTGACCCCCCCGCAGTGGGAAACCGTGATTGGCCAGGCGCGCAACGCACGTCTGTTGGCGCGGCTGGCGCATCACCATCTGCAGCGCGGCTGGCTGGACCGGGTGCCGCCGGGGCCGCGCAT
>JALYUN010000045.1 GCA_030853725.1 Pseudomonadota bacterium
GCCCGGCTGCGCGCGCTGAACGTCGAGCCCGGTGACCGTGTCTGCGCCATCCTGCCCAACGCGCCGCAAACCGTGGTGGCCTTTCTGGCCTGCGCCAGCGTCGGTGCCATCTGGTCGGTGTGCTCACCCGACATGGGCCCGGTGGCCATCCTGGACCGCTTCGCGCAGATCGAGCCCGTTGTGCTGGTGGCGGTAGACGGGCAAACCTGGGGCGGCACCGCGCACGACCGCCGCACCGTGTTGCGCCAGGTGCTGGACGGCCTGCCCACGGTGCGCCAACTGGTGTTCTGGCCCGACCTGTATGCCGGCGCTGCGCCCGCCGACTTCGCCACGCCCAGCCGTCGGGCCGACCGCTTCGACCAATGGACTGCCGACCTGCCCGCAGGCGGGTCGCCCGCCATCCACGGCGAGCCCGCCTGGCTGCCCTTCGACCACCCGCTGTGGATCGTCTATTCCAGCGGCACCACCGGGCTGCCGAAAGCGATCGTGCACAGCCACGGCGGGATCGTGCTGGAGCTGCTGAAGGGCTCTGCGCTGCACGACGACATTGCGCCCTCTGTCGACGCTGGCGAACGTTTCCACTGGTTCAGCAGCACCGGCTGGATCATGTGGAACGCGCAGGTCGGCGCACTGCTGTCGGGCACTACGATCTGCCTGTACGACGGCAACGCGGGGGGCGCCTCGAAAACACCCGACTGGGGCACGCTGTGGCGCTTCGCCGCGGCCGCGGGTGTGAGCTGGTTCGGCGCCGGCGCCGCTTTCTATGCCAGTTGTCTGAAAGCCGGGGTCGAACCGATGCAAGAGGCCGACCTGACGCGGCTGCGCGCCGTCGGTGCCACCGGTTCGCCCTTGTCCGAGGAGTGCTACCACTGGATCTGGAATCACCTGCCGAAGGTCGACGGCCAGAACATCTGGCTCAACCCCATCTGCGGCGGCACCGACTTCGCCGGCGCGTTCGTCGGTGGCAACCGGACCTTGCCGGTGGTGGTGGGTGAGATGCAATGCCGCTGGCTGGGCGCGGCGGTGCAAGCTTTCGACGAACACGGCCAGCCCTTGATCGACAGCGTCGGTGAACTGGTGTGCACGCAGCCGATGCCGTCGATGCCGCTGCGCTTCTGGAACGACCCGGGCGACGTGCGCTTGCGTGAAAGCTATTTCGACATGTACCCCGGTGTCTGGCGTCACGGCGACTGGCTGCGCATCACTCCCAGTGGGGGCGCTGTCATCTATGGCCGCAGTGACGCCACCATCAACCGCCACGGCATCCGCATGGGCACGTCCGAGCTGTACCGCGCAGTGGAAGCGCTGCCGGAAGTGATGGACAGCCTGGTTGTCGACCTCGAGTACCTGCAGCGCGAAAGCTATATGCCGCTGTTCGTGGTGTTGCGCGCGGGCCTGGTGCTGGACGACGCGCTGAGCGCGCGGCTGCGGCAGGTCATTCGGGAAGCGCTGTCGCCGCGCCATGTGCCGAACGAGATCCATCAGGTGGCCGCCATTCCGCGCACCCTGTCGGGCAAGAAGATGGAGCTGCCGGTGAAGAAGCTGCTGATGGGCGCCGCACCCGAAGCCGTGTTCAACTGCGACGCCATGGCCGCGGCCGACAGCGTGGACTGGTTCGTAGCTTTTGCGCAGCAACGTGCGTTGCGGTCGTGAAGTCATGAGCAGCGACCCCGGCTGGCTGCGTGCGGCCCGCGCGCATTGGCGCTGGCGCGGCCAGGACCGGCCGCCGTTCGCGGCCGTGCCGGGACCGGGTCAGCAGTCGGTCTGGGACTTCCCGAGGCCGCCCGCGCTGGTGCCCGATGACCGCGAAGTCGTGGTTCGGTGGGGCAGCCTGGAAGTGGCCTGCACGCGGCACGCGATCCGGGTGCTGGAAACAGCGCATCCGCCGAGCTTCTACTTGCCATGGGCCGACGTGAACCGCACGCTGTTCGAGCCCGCTGTCGGTGGCTCGTTCTGCGAATGGAAGGGCCCGGCGCGCACCTGGAATCTGATCGATGCGCGTGGGGGTGACGTTCGGAATCGACTGGACGCGGTGGCCTGGAGCTATCCGAAGCCGCTGGCCGGCGCCGAAGCGCTGGCCGACTGCGTGTCGATGTTTGCGGCGCCCTTCGAGATCACGGTCGGCGGCGCTCCGGTGCGGCCGCAGCCCGGCGGCTTCTACGGCGGCTGGATCACGCCGGAACTGGCCGGGCCGTTCAAGGGGGACCCGGGCAGCGAGGGTTGGTGATGGCGGTACGTCGGCAGGCTCCCTAGAATTGCCGCACGCCCATTCACGGGCGACAACACACACCGTGCAAAAACCCATCGCAACCCGTTTCGACATCGAAGCAGACGAGCCCGTGCGCCGCACTTGCGCCGACCCCGGCCGGCGCCGCTTCAACACCCTGCTGGCGACCGGCGCACTGGTGGCCGCCTTCCCCGCACTGGCGCAAGACGGCGGCCTGCGCGGTGATGTGGGCCGCACGTCGCGCTTCTCGAAACTGGTGCCGGCTGAACAAGTGGAAGCAGCCGCGGCGCAGCAATACCAGCAACTGTTGCGCGAAGCGTCCAGCAAGAACGCGCTGGCCGGCGCGTCGAACCCGCAGCTGCAGCGGCTGCGCTACATCGCTGAACGCATGATTCCGTTCACCACCGCCTGGAACTCCCGCGCTTCGCAGTGGAAGTGGGAGGTCAACCTGTTGATGAGCCCGACGCTGAATGCCTTCTGCATGCCGGGCGGCAAGATCGCTTTCTATTACGGCATCCTGCAGAAGCTGCAATTGAGCGACGACGAAGTCGCACTCATCATGGGCCACGAAACCGCCCATGCGCTGCGCGAGCACGCGCGCGAGCAAATGGGCAAGAGTGGCGCACTGAACCTGGGAGCGGGGCTGGTGTCCAGCATCTTCGGGCTCGGCAACCTGGGCAATGCTGCGCTCAATGCCGGTGGTCAACTGCTGACCCTGCGTTTCGGGCGCGAAGACGAAACCGAAGCCGACATCGTCGGCCTGGACCTGGCGGCACGCGCCGGTTACGACCCTGCGGCGGGCGTGACGCTGTGGCAGAAGATGCTGGCGGCCAGCCAGGGCGCGCCGCCGGAGTTCCTGTCTACCCACCCGGCCGGGCAGACCCGCATCCGCGAAATCCAGTCGAAGCTGCCGAAGGTGGAACCGCTGTACCGCAAGGCGCCGAAACCGGACCGTCGCTTCGACCCACCGCCGGCTTGAAAGCGTTCGTCGCCGGTCTGGCGGGCTGGCTGCTGGCCGCGGCAGCCGTGCCGGTGTGGGCCTCGGACAAGGTGCTGGTCTATTGCGCCGACGCATCGCCCGAAGGCTTCGACCCGGCGCTGTGGGACAGCACGGCCACCAGCAACGTCACCACACAGATATTCCAGGGTCTGATCGCATTGCAGCGCGGTACGTCGACGCTGAAGCCCGAGCTCGCCACGGCCTGGACCGTGTCGCCCGACGCCACCACCTTCACTTTCACCTTGCGCCCCGGCGTGAAGTTCCAGACCACGCCCTGGTTCAAGCCG
>JALYUN010000053.1 GCA_030853725.1 Pseudomonadota bacterium
GCCGTCCACATTCTTCGGCGTCGAAGCTGCGCCGCGGCGACACCGACGCGAAACGCGACTGCCCGCGCTCGATGGTGAAGGCAGCGACCAACCCGTCACCCCCCTGTTCGTCACCCGTCTTCTGCCACGGCATGTCACCGCCCGGAATCAGCAGCGGGCGCGGATCGGTTGCCTGCGCGGCCGCTTTGAAGCGCCCTGCCGAACGCCAGCTGGCCCGCACGGCCACGCGGCCTTCGACGCCGCTCAACTTGCGGATCAGCGCATGCGGCGCCAGCAGGTCCACATAGTCGTGCAGCCCGGCGCCGGTGCGCCGGCCGAGCGGCATGAAGTCGATGATGCTGAAGCGGCCGCTGCCGCAGATGAACACGGTCTCCAGCAGGTTGGTGCCGCGCAGGTAGCTGCGCTCGACACGCCAGCCGGCTTCGGCCGGTTCGATCACGAAGGCCCCGCCTTGTCCGCGGTCCAGGAGGCCGAACAACGCCGGGTCGGCGTCGAAGCGCTCGAAAGCGCACCAACCGACACTGCCGTCGCGGCCGATCAACGCGCTGCCGTGGCAGTCGCCGACCATGGCGTAGTCTTGAATAGGAAGCATGAAGGATCGTAGTAGGCAACAGCGATCCCGGTGGTCGTCGGGGTCAGCGGCTTCTTGCCACGATGCAAAATTGCGCCCCGATGCACAAGCCACCTCGCCCTTCGCCCGTTGACCTGACTGCTTCGATTGCCTCAGCTGGCGCACTTCCAACCGTGTCGGCCCACCCACTGATTCGCAGCTATGTCGTGCGCCCGGGCCGCATGGGATCCGGCCAGATCCGCGCGCTGGCCGAACTGGGTCCGCGCTTCGTGCTGCCCTATCACGCCGCGCCGCTAGACCTGCCTGCCACCTTCGGCCGCAGCGCACCGGTGGTGCTGGAGATCGGCTTCGGCATGGGCGACGCCACGGCTGCGGTCGCTTCGGCGCAGCCCGATGTCGACTTCATCGGCGTCGAAGTTCACCCACCCGGCGTCGGTGCGATGCTCAAGTACATCGGCGCGCAGCAATTGGCGAATCTGCGCATCGTGCAGCATGACGCGGTGGCGGTGCTGCAGCAGATGCTGACGCCCGACTCGCTGGCGGGTATCCACGTGTGGTTTCCAGATCCGTGGCACAAGAAACGCCACAACAAGCGTCGACTGGTGCAACCCGCGCTGACTGCGTTGTTGGCGTCGCGACTGGCGCCGGGCGGCTACCTGCATTGCGCCACCGACTGGCAGCCCTATGCCGAGCAGATGCTGCAGGTGCTGTCGGCCGAGTCGGGGCTGGTCAACAGCGCCGCAGGCTACGCAGACAGGCCGGCATGGCGTCCGCTGACCAAGTTCGAACAGCGCGGCCTCAAACTCGGCCACGGCGTGTGGGATCTCGTGTTTACACGCCCACTCAATCCGTCCAGTTGACCCAGCCCATGTAAGCCGTCAGCAGCACCACCAGGCCGAAGGCAATGCGGTACCACGCGAAGACCTTGAAGTCGTGTGTAGACACATAGCGAATCAGCCAGCGGATGCACACCAGCGCACTGAAAAACGCGACGACCGTGCCCACTGCGAACATCGGCACATCGGCCCCGTGCAGCGAGTGGCGTTCCTTGAATACCGAATAGGCGCCTGCCGCAATCAGCGTGGGAATGCCCAGGTAGAAGCTGAACTCGGTGGCGCAACGGCGCGAGAAGCCGAAAACCATCGCGCCGATGATGGTGGAGCCCGAGCGGCTCGTGCCCGGCACCAGCGCCAGGCATTGCATCAGCCCCACCTTCAGCGCATCCAGCATCGTCATGTCGTCGACCGATTCGACCCGCGCCTGCCGGGCCCCGGCTTCGTCCAGCGCGCCGTACTTGCGGTAGTGCCAGCGTTCGACGATCAGGATCACGATGCCGCCGACGATGAACGCCAGCGCCACGGGCACCGGGTGGAACAAGCGCGCCTTCACCGCCTTGCCCAGCAGCAGGCCGAAGAAGGCGGCCGGCAGGAACGCAACGAGCAAATTGCGCACGAAGCGCTGCGCTACCGGGTCGTTCGTGATGCCGCGGAAGGTGGCTGACACCCGTTCGCGGTAATGCCAGATCACCGCGAAGATGGCGCCGGTCTGGATTGCGATCTCGAACACCTTGGCGGCTTCACCGGTGAAGTCGATCAGCGAGCCGGCCAGAATCAAGTGCCCGGTGGAGGAGACTGGCAGGAACTCGGTGAGCCCTTCCACCACGCCCATGATGGCGGCTTTGACGAGCAGGATCAGGTCCACGAAAGCCTTTGGGCTGGATAGGAACGCGGCGAATGATAGCGACGCGTTCCACCGCCTAGAATTCTGCGGCTTCGACGCATGACCCTGCCGCTGTGACATGAACACCGAAATCGCCCGCTTCAACATGATCGAGCAGCAGATCCGCCCCTGGGACGTGCTCGACCCCGCCGTGCTCGCGCTACTGTCGACGATGCGCCGCGAGGACTTCGTACCGGCAGCCATGCGGGCGCTGGCCTTCGTCGACACACAGGTGCCGTTGCTGGCCGACGAGCCGGCCGGCCCCTGCATGCTGGAGCCCAAAGTCGAAGCGCGGCTGCTGCAGGAATTGCAGGTACAGCGGCACGAGAAAGTGCTGGAGATCGGCACCGGCTCCGGCTTCATGGCCGCACTGCTGGCACACCGCAGCATGCAGGTACACAGCCTGGAATGCCGTCCGGTGCTGGCGGCCCGCGCACGGCAGAACCTGCAGCGCAACGGCATCGTCAATGTGCGGGTTCATGAAGTCACTGCCGCGGTCGGCGCGCAAGGGCTGCCAGCCGAGGGACCGTTCGACGTGATCTTGCTGTCGGGCTCGGTGGCCGAGGTGCCGCCCGCACTGCTGGCGCAGCTGAAGGTCGGGGGCCGGCTGGCTGCGGTGGTCGGTGACGACCCGGTCATGCGGGCGCGGCTGCTGCGCCGTGCCAGCGACACGGCCTATGCCCAGACCGATTTGTTCGACACCGTGGCGCCGCGACTGGAAGGCTTTGCCGAGCCGTCCCGGTTCCACTTCTGATGGCGTGCGTGGCACGCCCGCTGCCGCTGCCGAGCCGTTCGTCGGTGTTCGGAGCCTTCCTGCAACCCGGTTCCTGCAACTGGTCGCAAGACCGGTTTCCGTTCGCGACCGGGCCGCTATAACCGGGCCGGCCAACCGGGCCGGCAACGGGCCTGCAGGTCGAAACCATCTGAAAGAAGCCGAATGCGACGCAACCCCTTCCTCAACTCCCGGCTGACCGCACTGGCTGCCTTGCTGGCGGGCGGCCTGTTTCTGCCGGGCCTGGCCGGCGCGCAGAGCCTGCAGACGCTGTACACCGCGGCGCGCGGCTACGACGCCACCTACCAGGGCGCATTGGCCACGGCGCGGGCCGCCGAATTTCGTGAACAGCAGAGCGAAGCGCTGAACCGCCCCATCGTCACCCTGCAAGCCGGCGCCAGCACCGGCCAGGCCGACTATCCCTACAACAGCGGCTTGAAGAACAGCACCAGCGCCAACGGCGCGCTCAACGGCCGGCTGCCGCTGTTCAACCGGGCCAACGACGCCACGATCGAGCAGGCGCGACGCCAGCTCGACGCCGCCAAGGCCGACCTGTCTGCGGCCGAGCAGGACCTGATCGTGCGGGTGGCGCAAGCCTACTTCGACGTGCTGGCGGCCGAGGACGCACTGACCACCGCGCGCACCAGCAAGAAGGGCATCGTCGAACAACTGGCTTCGGCCAAACGCAACTTCGAAGTCGGCACCGCCACCATCACCGACACCCGCGAAGCGCAAGCGCGTTCCGACCTGGCCGATGCCACCGAGCTGCAGACCGAAAACGATCTGCGTGCCCGCCGCATTGCGCTGGATACGGTGGTGGGAACGCCCAACGTCCGCCCCTATCAACTCGCGACGCCCTTGCCTCCGTTGGCGCTGCAACCGGCCAATGTCGAGGAATGGGTCAGCGCCGCGCTGGCGCAGCACCCGGCGGTGTTGCGCGCGCAGGTGGCGTTGGAGGTGGCCCAGCTAGAGACCAAGAAGGCCCGCGCCGGTGACCTGCCCACGGTCGACGCAGTGGCCGGCGTCAGTTCGCAGGATTCGCGCGGCAACGGCGTGGCGTTTACCGGCCGCACCAACAGCGCTTCGGTCGGTGTGCAACTGAACTGGACGCTGTACAACGGCAACCTCACGCAGAACCGCGTCGGTGAGACGCTGGCGCTTGAAGACAAGTCGCAGAGCGACCTGTCCGCGGCCAAACGCGGCGTGGCGCAGAACACGCGCGTCGCCTTCTACAACTTCCTGACCGGTCAGGCGCAGGTGCGCGCGCTGGAAGCTGCCGAAGCGTCTTCGAAGCTGGCACTGGAAGCCACCCAGCTCGGCTACAAGGTCGGCGTGCGGGTCAATCTGGACGTGCTGAACTCGCAGACCCAGCTCTTCACGACCCAGCGCGATCTGGCGCGGGCGCGCTACAACCTGGTCGTCAGCAGGCTGCTGTTGTTGCAGGCTTCGGGGCAACTCGCGCCGGCCGACGTGGATGTGGTGAACCGGCTGCTGGTGGCGTCCTGACAGCGGCCGGGCCAGCGCCACCGGACAGGCGCCAGTAGCCAGGCGCTACAAAATTTCACGTGCGCGCCATGCGCCGATACCGGCGCCACCGCACACTGCGTTGCATGGAAACCCTCCCATGAACGCCCCGAACCCCACCACCGTCGAATGGGCTGCCGTAGCCGCCCACCGCTTCGGCCTGGGCGAAGCCAGCCTGCAGCGCGTCGGTAGCGACCCGCGCGGCTGGCTACGGGCGCAGATCGGTCCAGCCGAAACCCAGCGCGGCGCCGACCTGCCCGGTACGGCAGAAGCCGTGCGCACGCAGGCCGAAGTGGTGAGTGAGCGGCGCGCGCAGCGCGAACGCCTGGCAACGGCTGTGGCCCCGGATGCGATGTCGTCGACGACCGGCCCCAGCGCCGTCGCAGTAAGGCGTGAACAGGCCGACCACCTGCGTCAAGCGGTGCAGGCCGACCTGCGCGCCCGCCTGACCACCGCCGCCCTCAGTACCGCGCCTTTCAACGAACGGCTGGCGCTGTTCTGGAGCAACCATTTCACGGTGTCGATGGCCAAAGCCAGCGTGCGCGGACTGGTGGGTGCTTTCGAACGCGAAGCGATTCGCCCGCACATCGCCGGCTCGTTCCAGACCCTGTTGAAAGCCGCCGTGACGCACCCTGCGATGCTGCGTTACCTGGACAACCAGGCATCGGCCGGACCCGATTCACCCATCGTCCAGCGACTGGCGCGGCGCGCCGCGCGGCTGCCGGCCGACGACCCGATGCAACGGCGCCCGCGCGTCAGCGGGTTGAACGAAAACCTGGCGCGTGAGGTGCTGGAACTTCACACCCTGGGCGCAGCCGAACACGCCTACAACCAGGCCGATGTGACCGCCTTCGCAGCGGTGCTGACCGGCTGGCGCTACGAGCCCGGCTCGGACCGGGGCACCGTATTCGACCCGGCCTGGCACGAGCCTGGTCCGAAACGCCTGCTCGGCCGCAGCTACCCCGAAGGACCCGAGGCGTTGGACGAGGTGCTGCACGACCTGAGCCGGCACCCGGCCACGGCGCGTTTCATCGCCATCAAGCTGGCGCGCCACATCGTTGCCGACGACCCGCCGCCCGCGCTGGTGGCGCGCCTGGCCGACCGCTTCAGTCGCACCGATGGCGACCTGGCGGCGGTCTACGGCGAACTCATCGACGCACCCGAAGCCTGGGCACTGCCACCGCAGAAGTTGAAGACACCGGAAGAGTTCGTGATCAGTGCGATGCGCCTGCTGCAGATCGATGAAGCGGGCGCCAAGCGCCTGCTGGCGCGCGCGCCCGACGGTGGCAGCGGCCAGCTCGGCCAGCGGGTGCAGGCTGCGGCGTCGCCCGCTGGCTGGCCCGACCGGGCCGAGGAATGGCTCGGGCCCGACG
>JALYUN010000057.1 GCA_030853725.1 Pseudomonadota bacterium
GCGCCGGCCCGAAGCGCGTGCTGATCACGCTCGGCTACAGCGGCTGGCAGGCTGGGCAGCTCGAAGACGAGTTAGGGCGCAATGGCTGGCTGACCGTCGACGCCGACCCGGCGGTGATCTTCGACACCCCCATCGAGCAGCGCTACGACCGCGCCCTGTCGCTGCTGGGCTTCGATCCGCGCATGCTCTCGCAAGAGGCCGGCCACGCGTAAATGGTGCAGCCGCAGACGTTCCTGGCCTTCGATTTCGGCACCAGGCGGGTTGGTGTGGCGGTTGGCAACAGCCAATTGAAGCAGGCCCAACCGCTGCACACCGTGGCTGCCGAAGGCGACACGCGCTTTGCGGCCCTTGCCACGCTCATCAGGGAATGGCAGCCTGATGCGCTGGTCGTCGGCGTGCCCTTCCACCCCGACGGCGCGGCCCACGAGAACACCGCCCGCGCGCGCCGCTTCGCGCGCCAGTTGCAAGGCCGCTTCGGATTGCCCGTGCACGAGGTCGACGAGCGCTATACCACCACCGCAGCCCGCAGTGCAGGAGCGAAAGACCTGGACGCGGCGGCGGCGGCTTTGATCCTCGATCAGTACCTGCAGAGTGACTACCAAAGTAGGCAACGCGCCCCGGCCGCCGACCATGCTGCGCACTGAAATCCCGCTCGACGCCGAAACGCTTTACGCCGACCTGCTCGACGGCGTGCGCAGTTTGCTCGCAACGCTGCCGCAACCGCAGGCGCTGGTGGGCATCTGGTCGGGCGGGGCCTGGCTGGCAGAGCGGCTGCAGGCCGACCTGAAGCTGCCGGGCGCGGCGGGGGTCATCTCCAGCACCCTGCACCGCGACGACTTCAGCGCGCGCGGCCTGGCTTCGGCCACCGACGCCACCAGCCTGCCGTTCTCGATCGACGGCTGCCACATCGTGCTGATCGACGATGTGCTCTATACCGGCCGCACCGTGCGCGCGGTCGTCAACGAGTTGTTCGACTTCGGCCGCCCCGCGAGCGTGACGCTGGCGGTGCTGGTCGACCGCGGCGGGCGTGAGTTGCCGATGCATGCCGCCTACGCTGCCGCGCGGCCCGAAGGCCTGCCCGAACTGCCGGTGGGCCGCAAGCTGGCGCTGGCGCGTGGGCCAGACCGGCGTTTCGGCTTCACGATCGAAGAAAGTCGCTGATGCGCTCGCGCCGCAACCCGCAGCTCAACAGTCACGGTGAACTGATCCACCTGCTGTCGATCGACGGCTTGCCGAAGGCGGTGCTGACGCAGATTCTGGACACCGCGGGTACCTTTCTCAGCGTCAACGACCGCGAGGTCAAGAAGGTGCCGCTGCTGCGCGGCAAAAGCGTCTTCAACTTGTTTTTCGAAAACAGCACCCGCACCCGCACCACCTTCGAGATCGCGGCCAAACGGCTGAGTGCGGACGTCATCAACCTGGACATCGCACGCAGCAGCACCGCCAAGGGCGAAAGCCTGCTCGACACCATCGCCAACCTGAGCGCGATGCATGCCGACATGTTCATCGTGCGCCATGCCGAAAGCGGCGCGCCGTATCTGATCGCGCAGCATGTGGCGCCCCATGTCCATGTGATCAACGCCGGCGATGGCCGCCACTCGCACCCGACGCAGGCGCTCCTGGACATGTACGCGATCCGCCACTACAAGGCCGACTTCACGCAACTGCGGGTGGCGATCGTCGGCGACATCGTGCATTCGCGCGTGGCACGGTCCGACATTCACGCGCTCACCACGCTCGGCGTGCCCGAGATCCGCGCCGTGGGTCCGAAAACGCTCGTGCCGGGCGACCTGGCGGCGATGGGCGTGCGCGTGTGTCACGACATGGCAGAAGGCATTCGCGATGCCGATGTGATCATCATGCTGCGGCTGCAGAACGAACGCATGACCGGCGCCATGCTGCCGAGCGCAGGCGAGTTCTTCATGACCTACGGCCTGACGCCCGAAAAGCTGGCGTTGGCCAAGCCCGACGCGATCGTGATGCACCCGGGGCCGATCAACCGCGGCGTGGAGATCGCATCGGCGGTGGCCGACGGCAATGCCAGCGTGATCCTGCCGCAAGTCACCTTCGGCATCGCCGTGCGCATGGCCGTGATGAGCACGATTGCAGGAAACCAAGCGTGAAGATCCTGATCCTTGGCGGCCGTGTGATCGACCCGGCATCGGGCCGCGACGAGGTCGCCGAGATCGCCATCGCTTCGGGCCGCATCGTCTCGATCGCGTCCACCGTGCCCGACTTCGGCGCCGACCGTGTGATCGACGCCAGCGGCCTGGTGGTCGCGCCCGGCCTGGTCGACCTGGCAGCGCGGCTACGCGAGCCGGGCCGTGAGCACGAAGGCATGCTGGAAAGCGAACTGGCGGCTGCTGCCGCGGGCGGCGTGACGAGCCTGGTGTGCCCGCCCGACACCGACCCGGTGCTGGACGAGCCGGGCCTGGTGGAGATGCTCAAGTTCCGCGCTCGCAAGCTTTCGCGCTGCCGCGTGTTTCCGCTGGGCGCGCTGACACGCGGGCTGCACGGCCTGGCACTGACGGAAATGGCGCAACTCAGCGAAGCCGGTTGCGTCGGTTTCTCGCAAGCCGAAATGGCCATCACCGACACGCTGGTGCTGCAACGCGCGCTGCAGTACGCCGCCACTTTCGGCCACAGCGTGTGGTTGCGGCCGCAGGACGCGTGGCTCGGCATCGGCATCGCAGCGCAGGGCGCGGTGGCCACGCGGCTCGGGTTTTCGGGTGTGCCGGTGGTGGCCGAGACCATTGCGCTGCACACCTTGTTCGAACTGATGCGCGTGACGGGTGCCAGGGTTCACTTGTGCCGCTTGTCCAGCGCCGCGGGTGTCGCGCTGTTGCGTGCGGCCAAGGCCGAAGGGCTGCCGGTCACGGCCGACATCAGCATCAATTCGCTGCACCTGACCGATGTCGACATCGGCTACTTCAACCCTGACATGCGGCTGACCCCGCCGCTGCGCCAGGGCGCCGACCGCGACGCGCTGCGGGCCGCACTGGCCGACGGCACCATCGACGCGCTGGTCTCGGACCACAACCCGGTGGCCGATGACATGAAGACGCTGCCTTTCGGTGAAGCCGAACCCGGCGCGACCGGTCTGGAGCTCCTGTTGAGCTTGGCGCTGCGCTGGGGCCGCGACGCCGGGTTGCCCATGACGCAGAGCCTGCAGCGCGTCACCCAGGCGCCGGTGCGGGTGCTGGGCGACGCACTGGGCTCGCTCGCCAGCAGCGCCGGGCGCGTCGTTGAAGGCGGTGTGGCCGACCTGTGCCTGTTCGATCCCGAGGTCGAATGGAGCGTCAGTGCCGACGTGCTGGCCAGCCAGGGCAAGCACACCCCGTTCAGCTTCGAATCCACCGGCATGGCACTACCCGGAAAAGTGAGTGTCACATTGGTGGCCGGTACTGTCGCCTATGAACGCCGCCGCGATGGCGGCGCCTGATGCGGAGGTGCGCGGCCCTGTGGCGGCTGACCCGCGCCACGTTGCATGTGGTTCACGGCATGGCCATCATGGCCCTGCGTTGGCCGCGCCTGGATCCCGCCGGGCGCCGGCAGCGCATCGCTTGGTGGTCGGCCGGTCTGCTGCGCGCGCTCGGCGTCGGGCTGCAGGTGCGGGGCGGTTCCGCGCCGCCGGTGGCGCTGGTGGTGGCGAACCATGTGTCGTGGCTCGACATCGCGGCCATCCACGCGGTGCTGCCGCAGTCGCGCTTCGTCTCGAAGGCCGAGGTATTGCAGTGGCCGCTGCTGGGTTGGTTGATTCGCGGCGCCGGCACGCTGTTTATCGTGCGCGAACAGCGGCGCGACGCCATCCGTGTGCTGCGGGCGATGCAAGCTGCGCTGGCGGCCGGTGACACGGTGGCGGTGTTCCCGGAAGGCACCACCGGCACAGGCCCAAAACTGCTGCCGTTCCACGCCAACTTGCTGCAGTCGGCGGTGTTGGCGGCGGTGCCGATCCAGCCGGTGGCGTTGCGTTTCTCCGATGCCGAAAGCCGCTTCAGCGCAGCCGCTCGCTTCGTCGGCGACACCACGCTGACCCGCAGCCTGTGGCAGGTGGCCGCAGCGCGCGGCCTGCGGGTGCAGGTCGAACTGCTGCAGGCTGTGGACCCGCACGGAGTCGACCGGCGGCAATTGGCGCTTCGGCTGCAGCAGTCGATCCAGGACCGGTTGTTGGCTGACGACTGATGACTGACGACCGACCGATGTTGCTGGCTTTCGACGACGAACAGGCGCTGGCCGGGCGATTGGCGGTTGAGCTCGGCTGCCCGTTGACGCTGATCGAACGCCACGCCTTCCCCGACGGTGAAACACGATTGCGGCTGCCGCCGGCGCTGCCGCCCAGCGTGGTGCTGCTGCGCGGCCTGCAGCAGCCCAACGCCAAATTGAGCGAACTGCTGCTGGCGGCGCGTGGCGCGCGCGAGCTTGGCGCGCGTCGCATCCACCTCGTCAGCCCGTATCTGGCGTACATGCGCCAGGACATGGCCTTCGTGCCTGGCGAGGTGGTCAGTCAACGCCATATCGGCGCGCTGCTGGCGGCCCATGTCGACACCGTGATCACGGTCGACCCGCACCTGCACCGCGTACCGACGATGGACGCGGTGGTGCCGGGCCGGCGCGGCATGGCGCTGACCGCGGCGCTGCTGCTGGGCGGGCACATCGCAGCGCAAGTGCCGGGTGCATTGCTGCTGGCGCCCGACGAAGAAGCGGCGCAGTGGGTGCAACGCGCCGCCGCGGCATACGGGCTGCAACACGCAGCCTGCCGCAAGCAACGTCATGGCGACCGGCAGGTCGAAGTGCGCCTGCCCGAAGTCGACGTGACGGGGCGCGCGGTGGTGTTGCTGGACGACGTGGCCAGCACCGGGCGCACGTTGGCGGCAGCGGCACGGGCTGCTTTGCAAGCGGGCGCCGCCAGCGTCGATGTGGCGGTGACCCATGCGCTTTATATCGGCGACGCGTTGCAACAGGTGCGCCATGCCGGGGTGCGTCACGTCTGGAGCAGCGACTGCGTGGCGCATGAGAGCAATGTCGTGTCGGTAGCGCCGCTGCTGGCCGGCGCGCTGCGCGAAATCCGGTGAAGCCGGCGCCGGACCGACAGGCTCCGGTGTCGCTGAAGCGCTGGATATCGTCGGGCCCCGACCGGCGGGTGCTGCTGGTCGACAGCATCACGCAGCTCGAAGCCGCCGATGCGGGTGCGGTCGTGATCACGGGTTCGCACGGTGGTCGCAGCGCCGCTACCTACGCGCTGGCGCTGACGTTGCGTCTGGTGATCTTCAACGATGCCGGCCGTCGGCAAGGACCGCGCCGGCAGCGCTGCACTCGAACTGCTGCAGGCCGTGGGCTGCGCCGCGGCTGCGGTTCACCCCACAGCGCGCGCATCGGCGAAGCGCGCGACGCCTGGGAGCACGGTGTGTTGAGCCATGTGAACGAGCTTGCGGCGGCTAGGGGTCTGATGCCCGGGCAGGGTGTACAGGCCGCGCTGCAACGGGCATCTGCTTGAAGCGGGGGCCGTGCGGCAAGGCGCACGCCCTGCCGATTGTTGCTGAATCCCCGGCGTGGTCAGGCCATGCGGCCTTGCGCCGCCACCGCATCGGCCGCTTTCTGGGCCGCTTCCGGGTTGCCGAGGTAAAAACTCTTGATCGGTTTGAGTTCGGCGTCCAGTTCGTACACCAGCGGAATGCCGTTCGGAATGTTCAACCCGACGATGTCCTCGTCCGAGATGCCGTCCAGAACTTTCACCAGCGCCCGCATGCTGTTGCCGTGGGCCGAGATCAAGAGCCGCTTGCCGTTCTTGATAGCGGGCGCCAGCAATTCGTTCCAGCACGGCATCACGCGCTCGACCGTGTCTTTCAGGCATTCGGTACGGGGCAGTTCGTGGTCTTTCAGCGCCGCATAGCGCCGGTCGTTGCGTTCGCTGCGCGGGTCGTCCGGTTCGAGTGGGGGCGGCGGCGTGTCGTAGCTGCGGCGCCACGCGAGCACTTGCTCGTCACCGAACTTGAGCGCGGTTTCGGCTTTGTTCAGCCCTTGCAGGGCGCCGTAATGGCGTTCGTTCAGGCGCCAGTCGTTGGTCACCGGCAGCCAGGTACGGTCGAGCTGGTCCAGCGCATGCCACAGCGTCCAGACCGCGCGCTGCAGCACCGAGGTGTAGGCCAGGTCGAAGTCGTAGCCGGCTTCCTTCAACAAGCGCCCGCCCTGCTTGGCTTGTTCGACGCCGGTTTCGGTCAACGGCACGTCGGTCCAGCCGGTGAAGCGGTTGGCCAGGTTCCAGGTCGATTCACCGTGGCGGATCAGGACGAGCTTGTGCATCGGCCGATTCTATAATTCCGGGTTGCTTCGAGAGCGCGGACTCCGCGCCGCCTACCCATGAATTTCTTCGTTGAGAACTGGCTTCTCTTTCTGGCTGCCATCGTTTCAGGTGGTCTGCTGTTGTGGCCGATGGTCAAGGGTGGGGCGATGACGGGCTCGAAGGTCAGCACCAACGAAGCGGTGCGCCTGATCAACCGCGAGAAGGGCGTGCTGATCGACGTCGGGGAGCCCGACGAGTACAAGGCCGCCCATGCCGCCGGGTCGCGCAACGTGCCTTTCGGCCGTATCGAAGGCGCCAAGGAAATCCCTAGCAACAAGAACCTGCCGCTGGTGCTGCTGTGCCCCACCGGTGCGCGCTCGGGCCGCGCCGCAGCGATGTTGCGCAAGGCCGGCCATGAGCGCGCGGTGGCGGTGGCCGGCGGCACCAATGCCTGGCGCGAAGCCAATTTGCCGGTTGAGAAAACGGCATGAGGCGGCTGCGATGAACCCCGTCAGGATGTACAGCACGCAGAGCTGCCCGTACTGCATTCGCGCCAAGGCGTTGTTGAAGCAGCGCGGGGTCGAGACCATCGACGAGATCCGGATCGACGAAGACCCTTCGGCACGCCTCCGCATGACCGAAGCCACCGGCCGGCGCACCGTGCCACAGATCTTTATCGGCTCTACCTTTGTCGGCGGCTGCGACGATCTGGTCGCGTTGGACCAGCGCGGCGAACTGACGCTACTACTGGGCGCGTGACGCGTTGCCGGCGTCGAGCAGACCCCGGCCCGCATAATCGAAAGCTCGGTTGCGCCGCCTGAAGCGGTGGGCGGCAGCTTCTCCTGAAACCCATCTTTTGCTTGGAACGACCATGGCCGACGAAACCCCTGTTTTCCAGATTCAGCGCATGTACCTGAAGGACCTGTCGCTGGAGCAGCCGAATTCGCCGGCGATCCTGCTGGAGCAGACCCAACCCCAGGTCGACATCAATCTGGCAATGGCCGCCAACCCGGTTACCGAAGGCATCTTCGAAGTGACTGTCACCGCCACCGTGACCACCAAGGTCAAGGACAAGGTGTTGTTCTTGGTGGAGGCCAAGCAGGCTGGCATCTTCGAAATTCGCCATGTGCCCGAAGAGCAGATGCAAGGGATCATCAGCATCGTCTGCCCGCAGATGATTTACCCCTATTTGCGCGCGATCGTCTCCGATGTCTGCACCCGCGCCGGCTTCCCGCCGATCCTGCTGACCGAGGTCAATTTCCAGGCCATGTTCGAAGCCCAGCAAGCGCAGGCTGCGACACAAAACAGCAACGGCAACGGCAACGGCAACGGTTCTTCGATCATCACCAACGCCAACTGATTTAGCTCGGCGGTTTGCGATGAAGATCGCGATGCTCGGCGCCGGGGCCTGGGGGACCGCTCTGGCTGCCGCAGCAGCCGCCCCTCCTGCATCGCACGACGTACTGTTGTGGGCCCGCGATGCCGCGCAAGCGCAGGCGATGGAGCGTACGCGCGGGAACCATCGCTACCTTCCGGGCTTTGAGCTGCCGCTGCCGCTGCGACTGGCTGGCGGCGAAGCGGGCCGCAGCGCAGCGCTGGCGCATGGGCGGATGGGACTAACGGTGATCGCCACGCCGATGTCGTCCCTTCGCGAACAATTGCACCGGATCAAAGACGGCCGGCCGTTGCTCTGGCTGTGCAAGGGCTTCGAGGCGGGCACCGGCGCTCTTGGCCACGAAATCGCCGATGAACTGCGGCCCACCGCCGCCAACGGCGCGCTGTCGGGTCCGAGTTTCGCGATCGAGGTGGCGCGGGGCCAGCCCACGGCGCTGGTTGCTGCCAGTGCAAACAGCGCGTTGCTGGAAACCGCAGTCGCCGCCTTCCACAGTGATGCGCTGCGGGTCTACACCAGCACCGACATCGTCGGCGTGGAAGTCGGCGGGGCCGTGAAGAACGTGCTGGCGATCGCCACCGGCATCCTCGACGGGCTGCCCGCGGCCGGCCTGAATGCGCGGGCTGCATTGATCACGCGCGGCATCGCCGAGATGAGCCGGCTCGGTGCCGCACTCGGTGCGCAAGCGCAGACTTTCATGGGGCTGTCGGGCCTGGGTGATTTGGTACTGACGGCCACCGGTGCGCTCTCACGCAACCGCAAGGTCGGGCTGATGCTGGCCGAAGGATTGCCGCTCGAAGCCGTGCTGCAGTCGCTGGGCCACGTGGCCGAAGGC
>JALYUN010000075.1 GCA_030853725.1 Pseudomonadota bacterium
CGTCATGCTGGTCTCATCAAGACGCCACGGCTAGACGCTTACGAAGATGGTGCCCATCGACACGTTCACGTCGATGTTGCCGCTGCCGTCCAGCGGGTCGAACAGCAGCAGCTATTCGCCCTGCGGGTAGCGCTGCGGAACCGCATGGATCGAGTCCATTTCTTCGCTGGCCATCGCGGCCAGGTGGCCGCCCCATTCATTGGCTTCGATCAGCACTTCGTTGCTGATGATGTCGGGGCTTCTTCTGGATTTCACTCTGCACGTTTTCGCTATGCGCGCAGCCCAGCACGTCACCCAGCGCGCCTTTGTTGACGGCGATGGCGATGTGCTTGCGCGAACGTGCAACGACGTCGATCAAGCGCCGCAACTCGGCCGGGATGCGGCCGGGATGCGGCCGTGCTCACGTTGCCGTTCGACCAGGAACCCGGTCAGGCTGATCCTCTATTTCATGCGGATACTCAATGCGGTTCGAGCGCATAGCCGACGATCTCGCGCACATCGTTGCTCAGTTCGGCCTTTGCGGCCACCTGTTCGATGGCGCTGCGCGCAGCCGAGCGCCAGGGCTCTGCCAGCGCGGCCCAGCGGTCCATCGTTCGTGCGAAGCGTCCGGCCACTTGCGGGTTCAGCTTGTCCAGCTTCAAAAGCTGCTCGGCCCACAACGCATAGCCGCTGCCGTCGGCACGATGAAACGCCGCCGGGTTGGCGCTGCACAGCGTGAACAAGAGGCTGCGCGTGCGGTTCGGGTTCCGCAGACTGAAGTCAGCGTGCGAGAGCAACGCTTTGGTGCGCTCGAAGCTGCTGCCAGGCTCGGCAGTGGACAAGCCAGGAACGGGAACGGGCAGGGGCTCGGGCCTGCGCGCCTGCAACATGAACCACTTGTCCAGCAACAAGGCGTCACCGGCGGCCTGGGCATGAAAGCGTGCCAGCGCCGCGTCGGCCAGCGGCGAATGGGCATCGGTCAGCGCCATGATGGCTTCCAGCCGGTCGGTCATGTTGCCGGCGTCCTTGCTGCGCTGATAAGCGCGGCCGGGCCATTCGGTCTCACCATGACGAACGCCGTGCAGGCACAGCATCGACAGCGCCAGGTTGGCCAGTGCGCGCGGGCCAGCCTGCGCGGGCAGCGGGCTGTAGCCGGCCGTGACCTGGTGCAACTCGAATGCGCGCAGCCAGTCACCGTGCAGCCGCTCAGCCAGCAATGTGCGCCACTGCTCGCGCACTGCGTGGATGCGTTGCGGGTCGACGTTGGCCAGTTGTTCGGCGATGTAGGCTTCACCGGGGGCGACCAGCGCCACCGCCTTGAAGGCCGGGTCCAGTCCAGGCGCGCGCATGAGCGCGCGCAGGGCGGCTTCCAGTGCTTCGTCCAGCAGCGGCGCGGTGCCATTGCGCACCGCATCGGTCAGGCGCACCAGCATCAGCCGCTGCGCCGATTCCCAGCGGTTGAAAGCGTTGCTGTCGTGTGCCAGCAGCACCAGGCGCTGGTCTTCGCTCAGGTCGTCGTCCAGGTGCACCGGGGCCGAGAAACCGCGCAGCAGCGATGGCACAGGAGCCGCGTCCAGGTCGTCGAAGTTCCAGCTTTGTTCGGCGGTGTCCAGCACCAGCAGCCGTTCAGCCATCGGCTCGCTGCCGTCGGCTGCCACGAGCCCGATGCGCACCGGAATCACGAATGCTTCCTTGGAGGGCTGCCCCGGTGTCGGGTCGCAATGCTGCTTCAAGGTCAGCGTGTAGCGCCGCGCAGCGGGGTCGTAGTCGCCGCTGGCCGTCAGCCGTGGCGTGCCGGCCTGGGCGTACCAGCGCTTGAACGGCTGCAGGCGCGACGCCAGTTCACTGTCGGGGTTGGCGTCAGCCATCGCTTGCGCGAAGTCGTCGCAGGTGACAGCCTGGCCGTCATGGCGTTCGAAGTAGAGCGCCATGCCTTTGCGAAAGCCTTCCCGGCCGACCAGCGTGTGCATCATGCGCACCACCTCTGCACCTTTTTCGTAGATGGTGGTGGTGTAGAAGTTGTTGATCTCCAGGTAGCGGTCGGGCCGTACCGGGTGTGCCATCGGGCCGGCATCTTCAGGGAACTGCGCGCTGCGCAGTCGGCGCACGGCCTCGATCCGCCGAACCGCGCTGGCCGAAGCACTGCCGGCCATGTCCATGCTGAATTCCTGGTCGCGAAAAACCGTCAGCCCTTCCTTCAGCGAAAGCTGAAACCAGTCGCGGCAGGTGATCCGGTTGCCGGTCCAGTTGTGGAAGTATTCGTGGGCGATCACGCTTTCGATGCCGGCGAACTCCTGGTCGGTGGTGCTCGCCGGGCTGGCCAACACGTACTTGGTGTTGAAGAGGTTGAGGCCCTTGTTCTCCATGGCGCCGCCGTTGAAGTCCTCGACGCCCACCACCATGAAGCGTTCCAGGTCCAGCGACAGTCCAAAGCGAGCTTCGTCCCAGGCCACCGATGCAATCAGCGATTCCATCGCATAGCCGGTGCGCCCCAGGTCGCCGGGGCGCACGTAGATCTGCAGCAAGTGTTCTTTGCCCGCGCGGCTGGTGATGCGCTGCTCGCGCGCCACCAGCTTCGCGGCCACCAGCGCGAACAGGTAGCTGGGCTTGGGGAACGGGTCGTGCCATTTGGCGAAATGGCGGCCGCCCTCCAAGTCGCCTTGCTCCAGCAGGTTGCCGTTGGACAGCAACACCGGGAACCGCGCCTTGTCGGCGCGCAAGGTGACGGTGTAGACCGCCATCACGTCGGGTCGGTCCAGGAAATAGGTGATGCGCCGAAAGCCTTCGGCTTCGCACTGCGTGAAGAAGCCGCCGTCGCTGGTGTAGAGGCCCGACAACGCGGTGTTCTTATCGGGTGCGAGGGTGTTGCGGATCTCGAGCGTGAACTGTTCACCCCCGGGCGGATTGTCGATCACAAGGTCACCCGACTCATTGCGAAAGGCCACGCTCTGGCCGTCGGCCAGCACGCGCAGCGGCATCAGGCCCTCGCCGTGCAGGCGCAGCGGCTGGGGTGGCATGCCGGCCGCGCGCTCGATCAGCATCCGGCTGGTGATCAGCGTCTTCGCCGGGTCCAGATCGAACACCAGCTCGACCGTGCGGATGGTGTAGGCCGGCGCGGCATAGTCGGCGCGGCGGACTTCGGTGGTGGTGGCTTCACGCATGGGGCGCGGTCTCCTGGTTGGTTGCTTCCCGATACCGGGGCGGGCTGGTCACAGGCCCTGTTTCAGGCTGGCTTCGATGAAGCCGTCCAGGTCACCGTCCAGTACCTTCTGCGTGTTGCTGACTTCGACGTTGGTGCGCAAGTCCTTGATGCGGCTCTGGTCCAGCACGTAGCTGCGAATCTGGTGGCCCCAGCCGACATCGGTCTTGCTGTCTTCCAGTTTCTGCTGCGCTTCACGCTGGATCCGCATTTCGTGTTCGTACAAGCGCGAACGCAGCATCTGCCAGGCTTCGTCGCGGTTGCGGTGCTGGCTGCGATCGTTCTGGCACTGCACCACGATGTTGGTCGGGATGTGCGTGAGCCGCACCGCCGAGTCCGTCTTGTTGATGTGCTGACCACCAGCGCCACTGGCGCGGAAGGTGTCCACGCGCACATCGGCCGGGTTGATGTCGATCTCGATCGTGTCGTCGATCTCGGGGTAGACGAACAGACTCGCGAAACTGGTGTGGCGGCCGCCGGCACTGTCGAAGGGACTCTTGCGCACCAGTCGGTGCACCCCGGTTTCGGTGCGCAGCTGGCCGAAGGCGTAGTCGCCTTCGACCTTCAGCGTGGCGCTACGAATGCCGGCCACGTCGCCTTCCGTCTCTTCCATGACTTCGGCTTTGAAGCCCTTGCGTTCACAGTACTTCAAGTACTGGCGCAACAGCATCTGGGCCCAGTCACAGGCTTCGGTGCCACCGGCGCCGGCCTGAATGTCGATGAAGCAGTTCAGCGGGTCTGCCGGGTTGCTGAACATGCGGCGGAACTCCAGTTCCGCGACCGTCTTCTGCAGGGCAAGGGCCTCGACTTCAATCGCTTTGACGCCGTCGGTATCGCCTTCGGCCTTGCTCATGTCGTAGAGCTCGGTGTTGTCCGACAGATTGCTGCTGAGGTGGTCGATGGTGGCGACCGTGGTTTCCAGCAGTTTCTTCTCGCGCCCCAATTCCTGGGCGCGCTTGGGTTCGTTCCAGACGCCGGGGTTCTCGAGCGCGGCGTTGACTTCGTTCAGCCGCAGTGCTTTGCGGTCGTAGTCAAAGATACCCCCGAAGCTGCTGGGTGCGATCGCTCAGGTCGGCAAGCAGTGAGCCGACGGCATTGATCTGTTCGACGTCCATGGTGGGTGTCCTGGTGGGGGATTTCGCCCTTGAGAAAAAGAAGGGCCGTACCCGAGTTTCTCGCCCCTTCAAGGGGCTGCGGCCAAGCCGCCTCGGGGCGCTAACAAGCAACGGCGAATTCTCGCATGCAGGCTTCGGGCGGGTTCAGACTGAAACTAGGCGAGAAACGCAGCCACGTGCCGCGCCAGTGCCTGTGGTTGGTCGTGATGCAGCATGTGGCCGGCCGGCGAGAGCAGCACGCGCTCGAGCCGCGGCACCAGTGCCAGCCGGGCCTCGAAGTCGCTGCGCGGATAACGGTCGCCCCACCACTTGTGCAGGTCGGTACGGTCGCCTTCGGCCCACAGCACCGGCGCGGTGATGCGCTTCCAGGATTCGAGCACTTCGTCGCGCCGGTACAGCGCCGGGTTGGCCCGCTTGTGTGCCGGGTCGCCCTGAATGTGCCAGCGGCCGTCGTCACGCTGGGACGACCAGTGCGGCGCCAGCCAGGCTGCCTTGTCGGGCGTCAGCAGCGGGTTGTTCTTCAGCAGCCGCGCCGCGACCTCGGCGACACTGGCGTAGCTGCGCAGCGTCATCGGGGTCTTCAGTTCGTCCAGCCATTTCATGAGCCGCTGTGGTGCTTGCGCCGGTTCGGTTGCCGGAAGTCCGAAGCCTTCCAGGTTGACGAGGCGGCGGATGCGCTCGGGCCGCGTGCCGGCGTAGGTCATGGCCACGTTGCCGCCCATGCTGTGGCCGAGCAGGTCGATGGGTCCTTCCGGCGTCCAGGCATCGAGTAAAGCGTCCAGGTCGCCCAGGTAGTCGGGCAGCCAGTACGTGTCCGCGCCCGGCGCAACGGTACGGCCGAAGCCGCGCCAGTCGGGCGCGATCACGTGGCGCTGAAAGCCGTCGGCTTCGGCCAACGCGTCGACCATGAACTGGAACGAGGCGCCGACATCCATCCAGCCGTGCAACAGCACCAGAGGCGGCCGATCGGCCGTGACGTCCTTGGTTGCACCCCAGATGTGAACGTGGTAGTCGAGCCCGCGCACCGGCATGAATTGCGAACGGGCCGGTTGTGAGGGGCGGTAGGAAGCAGGCATGCACCGACTGTAGGGCGCCACGGGTCGATCGACCGACGATCGATCGATCGACCGACAATCAACCCATGAGCACACCCCCCATCACCCTTCGCCCCGCCACACCTGCCGACGTGGACGACATCGTCGCGATGATCCGCGAGCTGGCGGTGTTCGAAAAGCTGGAACACATGGTCGTGTTGACGCCGCAGATGCTTTCTGCGCAGCTCTTCGGTGCGCGTCCGGCGGCCGAAGTGGTGATGGCCGAGTTGGACCGTGTGGTGCAGGGTTTCGCGCTCTACTTTCACAACTTCTCGACCTTCCGCGGCCAGCCGGGCCTGTACCTGGAAGACTTGTATGTGCGGCCGGCGGCTCGTGGTTGCGGCCTGGGTCGCGCTGTGCTGAGCCACTTGGGCGCGCTGGCGGTGGAACGCGGCTGCGGGCGCTTCGAATGGAGCGTGCTCGACTGGAACGAAGGCGCCATCTGCTTCTACGAAAAAATGGGTGCGACCGTGATGCACGACTGGCGCATTTGCCGCATCGCGGGTCCGGCGCTCGAGGCTTTCGGGCGCGGGGTGTCCTGAGCCTCAGGTTCTTGGCGTTGAAAGGCAGTAGCGGCTTGGCCACAATCCGCCGAAGATCCGCAGGGGGCGTCCGATCAACCCAACCGTCACGCTGCCGCAGGTCGGCTACCCGTCTGGTATCGAGCCGAGAGCGCCGCGCAACCTGCGCATACGGTTCACCGGCTCCGGCAGCGAGTACTTCCGCATCTGGGTGGTCAACGGCGCACCTCGTTGCAGTTTCGTCTGGCCAACACCAGCTGGCGTGGTCTGAGCCTGTCTTTTGCCGGCACCTAGGCGCCTACGGTGCGTTTGCGCCGTTGTATAGGCCGGTGCTGGTCTTCGTGTCGATCTCTCAGTTCGTGGCTGCCCGTGCAACCGGTGAAGCCGCTGTCGACAAGGCCTTGCAGGCATCGGCGGCCAACTGGTTGTTGGTGGCGATGGCCGCGGTCGCCCTGGCGGCCCCGCGGTTCCTGGCCTGCAGCAAGCGTTACCAGCACAACGGCATGCGCATCGCCAACCAGCACGCGTGCGCAGAGCTGCCGATCTGGCGCATGTACACCTTGTGCTTGAAAGGCAGCCTGTTCGCTTTGGTGCCGATCTTTCTTTGCGGGGTCGTTGCTGCGGTGACGTGCGCCGCACTGCGTGCCAACGCAAGCGCCAACCCGCAGCACGACGCTGCCTTGGCCATGCCCGTCACGGTGATTGGCACTCTGGCGTTCTATCTGTTCGTGTTCGCGGTTGTCGGGCCGTACTTTGCCGCTCGGATTCAGAACCAGGTGTGGGGCGCCACGCGCAGCGAGTCGCTCGACTTGGTCAGCAGCTTGCGCTTTCGCTCGCTGTTGTGGCTGACGTTGAGAAATGGACCCTGGTGGTTCTGACCCTGAGCCTCTATCGGCCGTTCGCCGCGGTCCACGTGGCGCGCCTGCGGCTGGAGTCGGTCGGCATAACGGTTTCAGACGATGTAGAAAACTGGGTGGCACGGGCGCGTTCCGAGTACCAGGACGCCACGGGCGAGGCCGCTGGTGATTTCTTCGGCACCGACATGGGGCTGTGAACGCGCCCGTGTCTGCGCCTGCAGCGGCACCGCGGCTGGCCGGAGACTATTTCGATGGCCGCAGCGTCCGCGCGCATGCGGTCAATGCCTGGGTAGGCCAAGGGCTGCTCCACAGGGCGGGCGACGCGACGGCGCCTGGCGCCGTGCCGGCCAGCGCCGCTACCTGGCCGGAACGCCAGCGCCATGGCCAGCGTCAGGTGCATCTGCCCGAAGGAGGCTTGCTGAGCTTCGCCGACGCCACGCGGTTCGACACCTGGGCGGCTACGGCCGGCCGCGGCCCGAACCTCGTCGTGCGTTGGCAGCAGCACTGGCACCTGGCCGCGCTGCTACTCGTTTTGATGGTGGCGTGCGGGGGTGCCTTGTGGCGTTGGGGCATACCGGCCGCGGCACAGTCGGTATCGGCCTGGCTACCCGAGTCGGTTCATACCGAGATCGGCCGCCGGTCGCTGGACCACCTCGACAGCGAATGGCTCAAGCCGAGCCAGCTCACCGCGCAGCAGCAGGCCGAGATGATGCAACGTTTTGCCGCCGCAACCGCCGCAGCGCTACCTGCAACCCGCTCGCAACCGGCCTACGTGATTTGGTTACGCGATGGCGGACGGGCGCTGGGTCCGAATGCCTTTGCGCTGCCGGCCGGCGAGATCGTCGTCCCCGATGCGCTCGACAAGCTGCTCGGTGACCGACCGAACGCGGTCGTAGGTGTGCTGGCGCACGAGTTGGGCCATCTGGAGTACCGGCACGGTTTGCGCATGGTGGTGCAGGCGGGCGCCGTAGCCGTGGTCGCAGCAGTCGCAGTGGGCGACTTTTCGGCCGTGCTGGCGGGGGGGCACCGGCCATCCTTGCGCAGGCCGAGTATTCGCGCGATTTCGAGCGCCAGGCCGACGGCTACGCGAGGGACCTGCTGCGCGGCGCCGGCATCGACCCGCGGGTCATGGTCGAGTTCTTCCGGTGCCTGGCCAAGGACCGCGCCGCCAACGAAGGCAAGCGGCTGCCGACTGCGTTTTCGAGCCACCGGGCCGACGCAGAGCGCATCGTCTTCTTCGGCGGCTGAACGCTCTTTATGCGTGTCGCAGCGGGCCCGGTATGCCTCGGAACGGTCATTCGCTTGCCGAAATCAGGCAGTCACCAGCGCCGCCAGCCGCTCCAGCGACAGACGTGCGTTGACAGCCCCTTCACCGACCACACCCGCCACTGCATGGCCGCCTTCGCCGACCGCCACGCGCCGCGGTTGCGCCAGCATGTCGCCTTGGGCATCGGTCAGGCACATCACCACCGGCGTGGTGATGCTGGCACCGCGCTGGACCACCAACGCACGTTCACCCGATACCAGGCGCACGAAGCAACCCGGCGGGTAAATGCCGAACTCGCGCACCAGCGCCGCCGTCATTGGGTGCCCGGGGTCCTGCATGAACATCTGGCGGCCGGCCACGTCGGCGCTGATCGCGTCACGGCCCGAGCGCGAAGCGAGCTTGGCGGTGTAGTGCCCGGCCCGCCGCACCAACGAAGCCAGCTCGCAGACGTCAGTTCGCCCTGAAGGGTAGCCAGCGCCGTCTTCCTGTTCATGGTGGTTCAACACGGCGTCGAGCCAGTCGTGATCGTTCACGCCGGCCGCCTGCAACATCTGCACGCTTCGCATCGGATGGTTTCGCAGTTCCTGGCGTTGCTGGTCGGTGGGCGCATCGGGCTGGCGTGCGAGTTGCCCCTGCAGGCCGAGCATCGACACGTTCATCGTCAGCGCCACCTTGAAGGCGCGTTCGCATTCGGCAGGCTCCCAGGCGAGCCGTTGGGCGATCAAAAAGGCGGTGACCGCGGTCTGCATCGAACGCCGAACACCGTATGCGACGTCGGGGTCACCGCCTTCGCGCAGCACCTGGAAGATGGCCAGCTCGGGGTCGCGAGCTACCAGCGCGGTCACGGGCGCAGAAGCGTCGTCGATCGCTTGCGTGAAGCCCTGCTCTGGCATCTGCAGCAAGGTCTGCGAAACCCGTTCCAGGCAACGTGACCACAGCGGCGGCAGTTCGGCCCGCGCTGCGGTCTTCACGGCGGCGGTGCCGCTGGCGGCTTCCATGACTTCTGCCAGGTTGACCATGGCGCCACGGGACATCAGCGACAGCAGTTGCTCGGCCGACACCACTTGCTGTCCGCGTGCCAGCAGCAAGCCGCCGTCGGCGTCCAGCACACCGAAGGGTAGCGCCTGACCGATCTGGATGCGCTGGGAAACCGAAGACAGAGTTGCGCGTGACATGGTGCTGGGGTGGTATGGATGCGACCGAGTCGCGTTGACTGGGTTTTCGGCTGGGCCGAAGCGAACTTGATCGAAGCTGGTGCCGCGGGTAAGGCCGGGGCTGCGGGGCCAACTTGGCCGGCATAAGCTGTGCGTGCCAAAGCAACCACCGCACGACCATGAAGCGCCTGACAAAGACCTCCCTTCGAATAGTCCCGCCGGCCGCAGCCGATGCCTACGACACCCTGCATGGCCATTTCCGCTGGCAGGTGCCTGCGCACTTGAACCTGGCCGAACTGTGCTGCAGCCGCTGGGCACGCGACCCGCGCACGGCCAGTAACGTGGCCGTAGCGTGGGAAAACGAAGGCGGCGCCAGCGGCGAATTGCGCTACGCCGAACTTCAGGCCGCGGCCGATCGCCTCAGCCATGGACTGCAGCGTCTGGGCGTGCAGCGCGGCGACCGGGTTGCGATCGTGATGCCGCAACGGCCCGAGACCGCCATCGCGCAAATCGCAGTCCACCAGTTGGGCGCGGTGGCGATGCCGCTGTCGATGCTGTTCGGCCCTGAGGCACTGGCCTACCGGCTGCAGGACAGCGCGGCCGGTGTGGCCATCGCCGACGAAAGCTCGATGGCGAACCTGCAAGCGGCACGCGCCGAATGCCCGGCCTTGCGCACCGTGCTGGCGGCGGGCGCGGCGCAAGGGCAGGGCGACCTGGACTGGGCCGACGCCCTGGCCGCGCACCACATGCCGTTTCCGGCGGTGGACACACATGCCGACGACCCGGCGATCCTGATCTACACCAGCGGCACCACGGGTCCACCCAAAGGGGCGTTGCTGCCACAGCGCGCGCTCATCGGCAACCTGAGCGGTTTCGTCTGCAGCCACAACTTCTATCCAGCTATCGATAGTGGCAGTGCGCCCCAAGACAAGCCGAACGCCGGCGCGATCAGGCCCCTTTCCCTGGGGAAAGGGGAGCGGGGAAAGGGGGGCGACCGTTCATCCGCACGGCGCCGAAACACGCAGAGCGTGTTTTGGAGTCCTGCCGACTGGGCCTGGACCGGCGGGTTGATGGATGCGCTGCTGCCTGCGCTGTATTTCGGGCAGCGCATCGTTGCGTGGCAGGGCCGCTTTTCACCCGAGCAGGCATTCGGGCTGATGGAGCGCCACGGCGTCACCCACACCTTCCTGTTTCCGACCGCGCTGAAGGCCATGATGAAAGCGTTGCCCGCGCCCCGCCAGCGCTATCGGCTGAAACTGCAGTCGATCATGAGTGCCGGCGAAGCCGTCGGCGACACGGTGTTCCACTGGGCCGAGCGCGCTTTGGGCGTGCGCATCAACGAGATGTTCGGCCAGACCGAGATCAATTACATCGTCGGCAACTGTGGGCGCTACCTGGGAGTCGACCACCAGTGGCATGCCGGCTGGCCGCAGCGCCCCGGCAGCATGGGGCGAGCCTATCCGGGGCACCGGGTGGCGGTGATCGACGATGCAGGCGGGGAATGCCCGCGCGGCACGCCCGGCGACGTGGCGCTGCACCGCCTGGACCCGCACGGCGAGCCCGACCCGATCTTCTTTCTGGGCTACTGGGGCCGCGACGATGCCACAGCCGCAAAGTTCACCGGCCCCGACTGCACGGCCTGGTGCCGCACCGGTGATACCGCGGTGATGGATGCCGACGGCTACCTCTGGTATCAGGGGCGCAGCGACGATGTCTTCAAGGCGGCGGGCTACCGCATCGGCCCGAGCGAGATCGAGAACTGCCTGGTGAATCACCCGGCCGTGGCAAACGCCGCGGTCGTTCCCAAGCCCGACGCCGAGCGTGGGGCGGTCGTCAAGGCCTACGTGGTGCTTGCCGCCGGCCATCGAGGCGATGTCGCGTTGGTGCAAGTGCTGCAGCAGCACGTGCGCGGGCGGCTCGCCTCCTATGAATACCCGAAAGAGATCGAGTTCATCGACAGTCTGCCGATGACCACTACCGGCAAAGTGCAGCGCCGCGTGTTGCGGCTGCAAGAGGAAGAGCGAGCGCGCCGGCCGCCGCCGCCCGAAACAGACACTTGACAGGTGTCTTTGCATATAAGACATCTGTCAAATAGAGATTCGGGCGTTAAACATGACTGTGCTGATTGCACGCGAGCCACGCCCCGCTTCTGCCGGTGGATGGCCAGACCCGGTCGACGCATCGGCTGGCCTTCGCGACCTGGCGTTGCTCGGCGGCCAGCGCCTGCTGCGCCGCAGTCCCGAATCGCGGGCCGACGTGCACGCGGCGCTGGACGACGGCATGCCGTATGCCGCCTTGTTTCATCTGATCGAGCACAACCTGCACCTGTCGGAAGCCGATGTGGCCGAAGTCATCGGGCTCAGCACGCGCACGCTGCACCGTCAACGCAGCACGCCGAAAGCGCGCATGGCCACCGACTTAGGCAGCCGCACCTGGTTGCTGGCTGAAGCGTTGGCCGCAGCAGTCGAAGTGATGGGCAGCCGCGGCGTCGCCGAACGCTGGATGACCGAGCCTGCGATGGGCCTCGACGGGGCGCGCCCGATCGACCTGTTGCGCACCAGCCAGGGGGCCGAACTCGTCACCGACTTCCTGGGCCGACTCGAATTCGGTGTCTACAACTGACGGCCCGGTGATGACGCCGTTGCCGGCGGCTCGCGCGCCACGTGTCACTGGTGGCCTGGCGCATCGACGCGCTGCGCTTCGCCGATAAGTGGGACAGCGGCGTCGGTGCCGAACGGCTCGGCGGCG
>JALYUN010000080.1 GCA_030853725.1 Pseudomonadota bacterium
GTTCTGGCCGCTTTAAAAGCGCCCGAATTTGCCGAACTGCAGTGGCATGACGCACCGTTGGGCACGCGCGAACAAGTGCTGCGGGTGCACACCGCCGCCTACGTCGACCAGGTCGAAGCGCTGTCACCCAGCGACGGCCTGCGCGCGCTCGACGGCGGTGACACGATGCTGTCGCCGGGCTCGCTGGAAGCCGCGTTGCGCGGCGTCGGCGCGGCCTGTGCAGCGGTCGATGCGGTCGTTGGCGACCGCAATGCCAGCGATGTCACCAACGCGTTCTGCGCCACGCGCCCCTGCGGCCACCACGCCGAATCGGACCACGCGATGGGTTTTTGCATCTACAACCAGGCCGCCATCGCCGCGCTGCATGCGCGTGCCACGCACGGCCTGCAACGCGTGGCCGTGGTCGACTTCGACGTGCACCATGGCAACGGCACGCAGAACAGCTTCTGGGACGACCCGGACCTGTTCTACGGCTCCAGCCACCAGGCCGACTTCTACCCCGGCACCGGTGCGCAGCATGAAACCGGCAGCGCCCACAACATCGTCAACATCCCGCTGCGGCGCGGCTGCGACTCCGATGCATTCCGTGCCCGCTTCGCCGAAACGATGTTGCCGGCGCTGCGCGACTTCGCACCGGAATTGCTGATCATCTCGGCCGGTTTCGACGCCCATGGCGACGACGCGTTGGGCGGCCTGCGGCTGACAGATGACGACTTCCACTGGGTCACGGCAGAGCTGATGAAAGTGGCAGACGTCTGCTGCTCTGGCCGCGTGGTTTCGGTGCTGGAAGGCGGCTACAGCGTCGACGGCCTGGCCGGCGGCACCCGGGCGCACGTACGGGCCTTGATGGGCAAATGAGTGTCCGCAGCGGACCATTGAGCCAGCCATGAGCGCTGGAACCATCCGGGTCGGTGTCGGCGGCTGGACCTTCGAGCCGTGGCGCGGCGGCACCTTCTATCCAAAGGGCCTCGCACACAGCCGCGAATTGCACTACGCCAGCCGCCGGCTCACTGCGATCGAGATCAACGGCACTTACTACAGCACCCAGAAGCGCGAAAGCTTCGCAAAGTGGCGCGACGAAACGCCCGACGATTTCGTGTTCTCGCTCAAGGCCAGCCGTTACGCCACCAATCGGCGCGTGCTGGCCGAAGCCGGCGAATCGATCGAGCGCTTCATCGGCAGCGGCCTGGATGAGTTGTGCCACAAGCTCGGCCCGATCGTCTGGCAGTTCGCCCCCACCAAGCGCTTCGACCCCGAAGATTTCGAAGCCTTCCTGGCGCTGTTGCCGACCACGCTCGTGGGCCGACCGTTGCGCCACGCAATGGACGTGCGCCACGAAAGTTTCAAGGCCCCGGCCTATCTGGCGTTGGCGCGCCGGTACGGCGTGGCCACGGTGTTCACCGACTCGGACGCCTACCCGTCGTTCGCCGACATCACCGGCGATTTCTTCTACGCGCGGCTCATGCGCACGCGAGCCGACATCGCCAGCGGCTGCGAACCAGCGGCGCTCGACGCCATCGCAGCTTGCGCGCGGCTGTGGGCAGCCGGCGGTGAGCCCGACGCGCTGCCGCGGGTCGAGCCGCGCCTGTCGTTGGATGAAAAGGCGGCTTCGATGCGTGACACCTTCCTGTACTTCATCAGCGGCGCGAAGGAGCGCGCGCCGGCTGCGGCGCAGGCACTGATCGAGCGGCTCGCCTGAGCTTGGCCGCTGGCGCCGGTCCTGCCATTGCTTCGGCGATCAGGCGCGCGCCGTCCTTCAGCAGGAACGCCCGGAAGGCCTGTGCCACCGGTGGCAGCCGCTTGCTGCGGCGCTGCACCACATGCCACTGCAACTGCAGCGGAAAGCCTTTCACGTCCAGCACCACCAGACTACCCGTACGCAGTTCGGGCGCCACGACATGCATCGACAGAAAGCTGATCCCCATACCGGCCAGCACCGCCTGCTTGATGGTTTCGGTGCTCTGGATCTGCATACCGATGTTGAGCGCTGCGGCATGACGCCCGAAACCCTCGGTCAAGGTCTGCCAGTTGTCAGAGCCCTTCTCGCGCACGATGAAGCGCTCGCGTGCGATGCGCGCCTGCGAAATGCCGCGCTCACTGCACAAGGCATGGCCCGCCGCCGCCACTACCACATAGGGGTGCGGCGCGAAGGCTTCGTTGAGGGTGTCGGCGCCGACCGGTGGCCGACCCATCACCGCCAGGTCGACGCGGTTCTCTGCCAGTTGCTGCAGTAGAGCCGCACGGTTCAGCACCGACAGGTTCAACTTCACGCGCGCGTGTTCAGCTACGAAGGCCACCAGCAGCCGCGGCAGGAATGAGTCGCCGGCGCTGATCACCGCCACGTTCAACTCACCCCCCACCGTACCCTTGACGAGCGTCATGGCCGCTGCGGCTTCTTCGAACTGGCCGATGATGATGCGACTGTGGTGCAGCAGTTCGCTGCCGGCCGCTGTCAAATAGACTTTCTTGCCGAGCTGCTCGAACAAGGGTGCATCGGCATGCTCGGCGAGCTTTCGAACCTGGATCGAAACCGCTGGTTGGCTCAGGTGCAGCTCTTCGGCCGCACGCGAAAAGCTTGACAGCCGTGCCACTGCCTCGAAGACCTTGAGCTGGCGCAGCGTGGCATTTTTCATCGTGACCAAACCATAGCCTTTGGTAAATGGATGCTATGAGTTCGTTTCATTTTACTTTGAGTCCGGCGACACCTATGGTTGGCCGAACCGGATGCCGAAGCGACCGGCACCACCCTTCAAGCCAGGAGCCCGCCATGTCTCATGCCACTCGACCGACAGCCGCCCCCCGATCGATCGAGATCGAACGCGGCGCCTTCAATGCGGCCTTCTACGAACTCGGGCTGCGTTGGTATTGGGATCCGGAGACCTACGACGCCCTGGCTACGGTGGCCGACGACGGTTCGCGCCTGCGGCACTACATCGAGACCCAGCAGTCCCATTTGCTGAGTGCCTACGACCCCGAGTTCCTGACCAAGGCCATCCTCGCCGCGAAGACACGCTGCCAGCAGATGGACGCGAGTTGTGCGCCACGTTCCATGCAGCATATCGACTGGACCCAGCCGCGTTCGGCCGAGATCGGCGTCTGAGGCGACAGCGCGGCGCGCGGATGAGCGCGCCGCCAGGCCCGGACGCTGATCAGGCCCGATCGGCGATGGCGTTCGCCAACGCCTTCCCGCCGCCGAAGCTGCTCTGCACCGGCGCCGCACCACCGGGCTGTACCCGGACTGCGCAATACTTGAACTCGGGAATCTTGGCGTAGGGGTCGAGTGCCGCGTGGGTCAGCCGGTTGATCGCCGCTTCGTAGTAGCAGAAGGCGACGAACACCGCACCGCGCGGCGTGCCTTCCTCGGCGCGCGCGTAGAGCGTCACGGTGCCGCGACGTGACTCGACGGTGATCACATCGCCCGGCTTTGCACCCAGCTTCTCCAGGTCCAACGGATGGATCGACGCCACCGGATCGGGTTCCAGCGCGTCCAGCACTTTGGCGCGCCGCGTCATGCTGCCGGTGTGCCAGTGTTCGAGCTGGCGGCCGGTGATCAGCACCATCGGGTACTCGGCGTCGGGCCGTTCGGCCGCCGGAATGATGTCGGCCGGCACGAAGAGCGCCTTGCCGCCTTCGCGCGGAAAGGACTCGGTGAAAACCACCGGGTCGCCCGGGTCGCCTTCGGCCACGCAAGGGTAGGTGACGGCGTGTTCACGTTCCAGCCGGTCCCAGGTGATGCCACCGATGCTGGGCATGGTGTGGCGCATTTCGTCGAACACTTCGGAAACGTGCTTGTAGTCCCAAGCGCAACCGAGGCGGTTGGCGATCTCCTGGATGATCCACAGGTCCTGCCGCGCATCACCCGGCGGGTCGATCGCCTGACGACCCATTTGCACCAGGCGATCGGTGTTGGTGAAGGTACCGGTCTTCTCGGCGAAGGCCCCCGCCGGCAGGATCACGTCGGCCAGATACGCGGTTTCGGTCAGGAAGATGTCCTGCACCACCAGATGTTCCAGGCTCGCCAGCGCCGCACGGGAATGGTTGGCGTCGGGGTCGGACATGGCCGGGTTTTCGCCCTGCACGTACATGCCCTTGATGTCGCCGCGCAGCGCCGCGTGCAGCACTTCCACGACCGTGAGGCCGGGATTGGCGTCTAGGCTGCCCGGCTCGATCTTCCAGGCCTGCTCAAAGCTGGCCCGCACCTCGGGTTTCGAGACATGCTGGTAGTCGGGCAACATCATCGGGATCAGCCCCGCGTCGGACGCGCCCTGCACGTTGTTTTGTCCGCGCAACGGATGCAAGCCCGTGCCGGGGCGGCCGATCTGCCCCGTCATCAGCGACAGTGCGATCAGGCAGCGCGCGTTGTCGGTGCCGTGCACATGCTGACTGATCCCCATGCCCCAAAGGATCATCGAGGCTTTGGAAGTGGCATACAGCCGCGCCACTTCGCGCAAGGTTTCGGCATCGATGCCGCAGATCGGCGCCATCGCTTCCGGCGTGTAGGTCTCGACGTTGCGGCGCAGTTCGTCGTAGCCGATCGTGCGGCTATCGATGAAGCCCTGATCGACCAGACCCTCGGTAACGATCACGTTCATGAGCGCGTTCAGCATCGGCACGTCGGTGTCGGCCTTGAACTGCAGATGGCGGTGCGCATGACGCGACAGGTCCGAGCGCCGCGGGTCCATGATGACGAGCTTGGTGCCGTTGTGAATCGCGTTCTTGAGCCAGGTGGCCGCCACCGGATGGTTGACGGTGGGGTTGGCGCCGATCACCACCACCACTTCGGCCTTCATCACGTCCATCACCGGGTTGCTGACCGCACCCGAGCCGATGCCTTCCAGCAGCGCCACTACCGAAGACGCATGACACAGCCGCGTGCAGTGGTCGACGTTGTTGTTGCGGAAGCCCGTTCGCACCAGCTTCTGGAACAGATAGGCCTCTTCGTTGCTGCCCTTGGCCGAGCCGAATCCGGCCAGGCATCCGACGCCGTGCAGGTCGCGTAGCGCCTTCAGCTTGCCGCCGGCGAACGCCAGCGCCTCGTCCCAACTGGCTTCACGGAAGACCTGCATCACGTTATCCGGGTCCATCGTGAAGTCGCCGGTCTTGGGCACGCCTTCGCGGCGGATCAGCGGCTTCGTCAGGCGCTGCGGATGGTGCGCGTAATCAAAACCGTACCGGCCCTTGACGCACAGCCGGCCGTGGTTGGCAGGGCCGTCGCGGCCGTCGACGAACAGGATGTGGTTGTCCTTCACGTGGAAGTTGAGCTGGCAGCCGACACCGCAGTAAGGGCACACCGAAGGCACGACCTTGTCGATCAACGCCAGCGCTGCGCCACGCACGGGTACCGCCTCGCCTGCCCTTTCGATGGTCGACAGCGCGCCGGTGGGGCAGGCCTGCACGCATTCGCCGCAGCCGACGCACGTGGATGCCCCCATCGGGTCATCCATGTCGAACACGATCTTGGCGTGTTCACCGCGAAAGGCCAGGCCGATCACGTCGTTGACCTGCTCGTCGCGACAGGCGCGTACGCAGCGCGTGCACAGGATGCAGGCGTCCAGATTGACGGCCATGGCCGGGTGCGACAGGTCGGCCGCAGGCTGAACCCGCGCCGGGAATCGTGGCTTGCCGAGTTGCAGCTTCGCGGCCCATTCGTCGAGTTCGTTGTGACGCAGGTACTTGACTTCGGGCATGTCCGAAAGCAGCAGCTCCAGCACGAGCTTCTGCGAACGCACGGCGCGTTCGCTATCCGTGATGACTTTCAGCCCTGCACTGGGGAAGCGGCAGCACGACGGGGCCAGCACGCGTTCGCCATCGATCTCGACCATGCAAGAGCGGCAGTTGCCCACCGACTCCATGCCCGCCTTGTAGCAAAGGCGCGGCACCTCGATGCCTTCGCGGGCAGCGATCTCGATCAGCAGTTCGTCAGTGCGCGCGCCGACTTCGCGGCCATTGAGCGTGAAGGTGACGGTCGGCGCTACGAGCGCCGCGGATTCGGTGCGGGTGAGTGCATTCATCGGTTCGGCTCCTTCAATTCGTGCGCGAAGTATTTGATGACGCAAGCGACCGGGTTCGGCGCTGCCTGGCCCAGGCCGCAGATCGAGGCGTCGCGCATCACCGCGCCCAAGTCGTCCAGCAGCGGCAGATCCCACTGATCGGTGGCGATCAACGCCGAGGCTTTCGCGGTGCCGTTGCGGCAGGGCGTGCACTGCCCGCAGGATTCGTGCTGGAAGAAGCGCATGGTGTTGCGGGCTGCTTGCGCCGCGGTGTCGTGGTCGGACAGCACCACCACCGCGGCCGAGCCGATGAAACAGCCGTGCGGCTGCAGCGTGTCGAAGTCGAGCGGAATGTCATCCATCGAAGCCGGCAGGATGCCGCCCGAGGCGCCACCCGGCAAGTAGCCGTAGAGCGTGTGTCCGGGCAGCATGCCGCCGCAGTGTTCGTCGATCAACTCGCGCAGGGTGATGCCGGCCGGCGCGAGCTTCACGCCAGGGTCGGCGACCCGGCCCGACACCGAAAACGACCGCAGCCCCTTGCGGCCGTGGCGGCCCTGCGCAGCGAACCACTTGCCGCCCTGCTCCAGGATCTGGCGCACCCAGTACAGCGTCTCGAAGTTGTGTTCCAGCGTGGGCCGGCCGAACAGCCCCACCTGCGCCACGTAAGGCGGTCGCAGCCGTGGCATCCCGCGCTTGCCTTCGATCGATTCGATCATGGCCGACTCTTCGCCGCAGATATAGGCGCCGGCACCGCGCCGCAATACGATTTCTGGCATGCCGCCATACGGTGGGTCGGCGCGCAGGCGCTTCAACTCCGCTTCCAGCATGGCGCGGCAGCCGTGGTATTCGTCGCGCAAGTAAAGGTAGATACGGCTGATGCCGACCGCCCAGGCCGCGATCAGCATGCCTTCCAGGAAGCGGTGCGGGTCCCGTTCCAGGTAGTGGCGGTCCTTGAAGGTGCCGGGCTCGCCTTCGTCGATGTTGACAGCCATCAGGCGCGGCGCCGGCTCGTTGCGCACGATGTGCCACTTGCGCCCCGCCGGAAAGCCTGCACCGCCCAGGCCCCGCAGAGCCGAGTCCTGCAGCTCCTGGATCACAGTGTCGACTTCGAGTTCGTCGGCGATGCATTGCTTCAGCAGCCGATAGCCACCGTGGGCCTTGTAGGCCGCCAGGTCAATGAAGCCTTGCGGTGTGCCGGTGTCGGTGCGCGTTCCGGCGCGCACGGCGGCGGCCACGGTGTCAGCCGTCGCATGGTCCACCGGGTGCTGGTGCACGACTGCAACAGGTGCTTTCTCGCAGCGCCCGATGCACGGCGCTGCGATCACGCGCACCTCCGTACCCAGCAGGGCGGGCAGACGTTGCAGCAGGTCCTGCGCACCAGCCATCTCGCAGCTCAGCCCGTCGCACACCCGTACTGTCAAGCCGGGCGGCGCCGAGTCGCCTTCGTGGACAATGTCGAAGTGGTGATAGAAGCTGGCCACTTCGTAAACCTCGGTCTGCGCCAGCCCCATTTCCTGTGCCAACGCCGCCAGGTGGTCGGCCGACAAATGGCCAAAGCGGTCCTGCAACTTGTGCAGATGCTCGATCAGCAGATCGGGCTGGCGCGAAGCCGTACCCAGGACTTCGCGCACGGTGTCGCGGGCCTCGGGGCTCGCTCTGCGCCCTTTCGGACCCTCGCGTTTGCGTTGGCGAATTTCTTTCGGGGCAGCGATGGGAATGACTCTGGCGTTCAAGCGGACTCCAACGGTGGCGCGTCGACCTAACGGAACCGAGTGCCCGCCGCGGAACCGGCTTCGCCGGGCCGCCAGCGGGCGCCCCCTTGAGGGGGAGCGCAGCATGCGCTTCGGGGGTGGTTCAAAGCAGCCCGGCGCCGCGAGCCCACTGGTACTTGGCGCCCAACACCGCCACCGGAATTTCGGTGGAATAGGCATACGCCGGAATACCGTGCTCGTACAGATACTGCGCGGCTTCCTCGACTTCGACGTCGCCGGCCAGCGATGCCACGATCGGCTTCTCGATGCCCTTGGCGAGCATCTCGTCGCGCGCTTCGACCATGATCTTCGCGAACACCATCGGCGGCGTGACGATGGTGTGCCAATAACCGAGGATCAACGCATGAATGCGCGGGTCGGACAAGCCCAGCAGCACGGTGTTCTTGTAGGTCTGCGGCGGCTCGCCACCGGTGATGTCGACCGGGTTGCCAGCGGCACCGAAGGGCGGGATGAACTTGCGGAAGGCAGCGTCCAAGTCGTCAGGCATCGGCATGAGGGTCAGGCCCTGGTCGACACACGCGTCCGACAACAGCACGCCCGATCCTCCGGCACCGGTGATGATGACCACGTTCTCACCCTTGGGCGTCGGCAAGATCGGCACGCCGCGTGCGAAGTCCAGCAAGTCGCGCAGGCTCTTGGCACGGATCACGCCCGACTGGCGCAGCACATCGTCGTAGATCTTGTCGTTGCCGGCCAGCGCGCCGGTGTGCGAACTGGCGGCCTTGGCGCCCGCTGCCGTGCGCCCGGCCTTCAACATGATCACCGGCTTCTTCTTCGATACGCGCTTGGCGACTTCGGCGAAGGCGCGGCCGTCTTTGAGGTCTTCACAGTGCTGCGCGATGACCTTGGTGTTGTCGTCCTGCTCAAAGAACAGCAGCAGGTCGTCTTCGTCGATGTCGGACTTGTTGCCGAGGCCGACGATGGCTGATACGCCCATCTTGGCCGAGCGCGAAAAGCCGATGATCGCCATGCCGATGCCGCCAGACTGCGACGACAGCGCCGCCGAGCCCTTCACGTCATAGGCCGTGCAGAACGTGGCGCAGAGGTTGGCCGGCGTGTAGTAGAAGCCGTAGATGTTCGGCCCCATCAAGCGGATGTTGTACTTCTGGCCGATCTCCACCAGCTCATCCTGCATCGCGTGTTCGCCGGTCTCGGCGAAGCCCGAAGGAATCAGCAC
>JALYUN010000088.1 GCA_030853725.1 Pseudomonadota bacterium
GTGGCGCGCTGCGCACCACGCTCGACGCGCGACTCCAGCGCATCGCCATCGCCAGCCTGCGCCGCCACCTGGCCGAATTGCGCGGGCACAATGTCGAAGACGGCGCCGTGCTGGTGCTGGACAACGCCAGCGGCGACGTGCTGGCGTGGGTCGGCTCTTCGGGCGCGCTGTCGCAAGCCGCAGCAGTGGACGCGGTGACGGCGCGGCGCCAACCGGGCTCGACGCTGAAGCCACTGGTCTATGCCAGCGCGCTGCAGCAGCGCCTGATCACAGCCGCCAGCCGGCTCGACGACGCGCCGCTGCAGCTGGCCGCAGGCCTCGGCGTCTATGCGCCGCAGAACTACGACCACCAATTCAAAGGCCTGGTCAGCGCGCGCACCGCGCTGGCGTCCAGCCTGAACGTGCCGGCGGTGCGCGTGGGCGCGATGCTCGGACCCGACGCGCTGTGGGCAAGCTTGAACGATGCCGGTTTGCAGATCAGCGAAAGCGGCGGCTACCACGGCTATGCGCTGGCGTTGGGCAGTGCCGAGGTGACGCTGATGGACCTGGCCAATGCTTACCGCATGCTGGCCAACGGCGGCGTCTGGTCGGCGCTGAAATGGACGCCCGCGCAGAAGCCGTCAGCCGAGCCGCATCGCGTACTCGAGCCGGCCGTGGCCTACATCGTCGCCGACATCCTGGCCGACCCGGCCGCACGCGCACTCACCTTCGGGCTCGACAGCCCGCTGGTCGCGCGGCGCTGGGCGGCTGTGAAGACCGGCACCAGCAAGGACCTGCGCGACAACTGGTGCGTGGGCTTCACGCGCCGCACCACCGTGGCGGTCTGGGTCGGCAATGCCAGCGGCGAGCCGATGCACGACAGCAGCGGCGTCAGCGGTGCCGCGCCGGTGTGGCGCGACGTGGTGGCGGCCCTGGCCGCAGAACCGGCAGCGGCTGCCACGCCACCGCCGGGCCTGGTTCGCCAGGACGGTGAATGGTTCCTGCGCGGCACCGAACCCGGTGTGCTGGCGAACGGCGCCGCACGGCGCTTCGGCATCGAAAGCCCGACCGAAGGCAGCCTGATCGTGCTCGACCCCGACATTCCGATGGCCGCGCAACGCATGGTTTTCGAAGGCGCACCGGGCCGCTGGCGGGTGGATGGTCTGGCCGTGGGACAAGGCACGCAAGTGGCCTGGATGCCGCGGCCCGGGCGGCATGTGCTGGAACACGAAGCCTTGAACCCGGACACCGGCAGCGGCGTCGATCGGATCGGGTTCGAAGTGCGGTTCCGGCCGGCCGGGAAGCGCCGGGATCAGCGCCGCTGAAAACTCAGACCGCTGGCGGCGAGTTGAAGAAGCGTTCGACCGCGATGTCGATCACCATGCCGCACAGGCTGTACAGCAACGAGCCGATCAACGCCGCACCGAAGCCGGTGACGTTGAAGCCAGCGAGGATGCCGGCGGCCGACCAGAACATCAACGCGTTGATGACGAACAGGAACAACCCGAGCGTCAGCAACGTCACCGGCAGCGTCAGCAGCACCAGCAGCGGTCGCACCAGCGTGTTCAGCAGGCCCAGCACCAAAGCGGCGATCAGGGCCGACGTAAAGCTCGCCACCATGACGCCGGCATACAGGTTTGCGACCAGCAACAAGGCCGCGGCCAGCAACACCCAACGCACGATGATCTTCATGGAGCGAAGCATAGCGTGGTGCAGAAGCCGATTCCACCTATGAAAACAGCTTCCAACACCCCGGTGCAGGCATTACCATCGCGCCTGTCCGCGCACCTTGAAAGACAGATCCGTTTCGGCCCTAACCGACGCGAGGTCTGCGCGGTGAACGGCTTCCCTCATCAACTGATGGAGAACATCCACATGGCAACTGCTAAGACAGCTCCCGCGAAGAAGGCACCTGCAAAGAAGGTCGCTGCAAAGAAACGGGCCCCGAGTGCGGCATTCATGAAGCCCATGACCCCGAGCCCGGCATTGGCCGCCGTCATCGGCGACAAGCCCATGCCGCGCACCGAGGTCACCAAGAAAGTCTGGGAATACATCAAGAAGCACGACCTGCAAGACAAGAACAAGCGCACCATGATCAACCCCGACGCCAAGTTGAAGGGCGTCATCGGGCCGAACCCGATCAGCATGTTCAGCATGACCAAGGAAATCAGCGCACATCTGAAGTGAGCTGACCCCATTGGTTGAAGCACGGGGCCCTGCGGGGCCCTTTTTCGTGGGTCGGCCTTCCAGGCCGCCGCGCTTGGCGACATCGCCGCATCGGACGCTTTAGAGTTCGTCGCTCAAGCCATCAGGCTTGAGCAGCGTTCTCAGGGCGGGGCGGAATTCCCCACCGGCGGTATCTGCGCTTCGGCGCAGGAGCCCGCGAGCGCCTCGACCCGGCTCCGTGCCGAGTCGGGGGTCAGCAGATCTGGTGCGATGCCAGAGCCGACGGTCACAGTCCGGATGAAAGAGAGCGCGCTATTGCGACGCATCCATCGGCAGGATGGAGCGCTGCGTCGGCGCACGCCCTGATTCTTCAAGCCCTCCGTACAGGAAAGCCCATGAATCAGTCGACCGACCTTTCCACCCCGCGCATCGCGATCGTCGCTTCGAACTGGCACCGTGAGATCGTCACTGCCGGCACCGACGCCGCGCGCGCCGAACTCGTTCAGCGCCGCGTCGCTGCCGAACACATCGACCACTACCACGTGCCCGGCGCCTTCGAGATTCCGCTGCACGCGCTGCGGCTCGCGCAGGCCGGCCGCTACGACGCCGTCATCGCCTGCGGGCTGGTCGTCAACGGCGGCATCTACCGCCACGAATTCGTCGCCGCGGCGGTCATCGACGGACTGATGCGCGTGCAACTCGACACGGGCACGCCGGTGTTCTCGGCCGTGTTGACGCCCCGCGACTTCCACGAGCACGAAGAGCACCTGGCCTTCTTCCGCGCGCACTTTGTCAAAAAGGGTCGCGAAGTGGCCGAAGCCTGCATGGTGACCTTGGCGGCGCTGAGCGCGTTGCCGCGCGCGAGGGGCCACCTGTCGGACTGAAGCGCTACTCCGGCGCGTGGCCGACCGTCTGCGCCTGCGGCAACGACCGCGGCTGCATCGGCACCAGGCGCACGGCCGCCTCAACCCCCACTGCCCGTGCCCGCAACTGTCCGCAGCCTGCGTCGACATCCTGCCCCGCCGAATGACGCAGCTTGGTGAGCACGCCGCGGCGGTGCAACTGCCGCGCCATGTGGGCCGCACGCTCCCAACTCGGTCTGCGAAACAGCAAGCCGTCGACGGCGTTGTACGGAATCAGGTTCATCAATGCGTACCGGCCGGCAAGCAGCCGCGCGATGCCGTCGATCTCGTCGTCGCCGTCGTTGACCCCGTCGATCAGCGTCCACTGGTACTGAATCGGGTAACCGGTGGCGCGTGCATAGGCTTCGCCCAGAGACACCAGCTCCTCCGGCTCGATCCGCGGCGCGCGCGGCAGCAGTTCGGCCCGCAGCGCCGGCTTCGTGCTGTGCAACGACAGCGCCAACGCCGGCTTGACGCGCTGCTTCGGCAATTGCTCGAACACGCGGCGGTCGCCCACGGTCGAGAACACCAGTTGCTTGTGGCCGATGTTGCCGACGCTGCCGAGCAGATCGATCGCATCCAGCACCGCTGGCAGGTTGTGCGCCGGCTCGCCCATGCCCATGAAGACGACCTTCTTCACGGGCCGCAGGCTGCGCGCCAGCGCCACCTGCGCCACGATCTCTGCGCTGCCGAGCTGGCGGATCAGCCCGCCTTGCCCGGTCATGCAGAACACGCAGCCGACCGCGCAGCCGATCTGCGTGCTGACGCACAGGCCACCGCGCGGCAACAGCACCGACTCGACCGCCTGCCCGTCGGCCAGCCGCAGCAGCAACCGCGCTGAGCCATCATCGGCCGGGTGCTGCGATTGCAGCGTCGCCAGCGCGGCCAGTTCAGTACTCAGCGCAGGCAGCGCTTCGCGCAAGGGTTTCGGCAAAAAGCTGTCGAGCGGGCGCCGCCCGCTGTCCTGCGGCAACCCACACGCCCACAGCCGCAGCACCCGCACTTCGTGCTGTGGCAGCGCGCCGAGTGCGCGCAAGTGCTGTCGAAGTTCGCTGAGCTGCATCACCGGCGTCAGCGCGTCACGGCTTCAAGGTTGCGGCATGAAACCGCAGGTGGTCTTCAAAGAAGCTGGCGACGAAATGGTAGCCGTGGTCATAGCCTTCATGGCGGCGCAGCTGCAGCGGCTGGCCAACGGCGTGACACACCGCTTCGAAACGTTCGGGCAGCAGTTGCCCGGCCTGCAGAAACTGGTCGGCCAGGCCTTGGTCGATCAGCAACGGCGGCAGCCGCGCGCCCAAGCGCACCATCTCGGTGGCGTCGTGGGCCGCCCAGTCGCTGCGGTCGCTTCCCAGATAGCCGCTGAAGGCCTTGATGCCCCACGGGCACTGCGTGGGCGCAGCGATCGGGGCCCACGCCGACACGCTGCGGTACTGCCCGGGGTGGCGCAACGCCAGCGTGAGCGCGCCGTGACCGCCCATCGAATGGCCGCACAGACTCGTGCGCGCGGGGTCGACCCTGAAGCGGCTGGCCAGCAACGCCGGCAATTCCTGCGTCAGCCAGCTTTCCATGCGGAAGTGGCGCGACCACGGCGCGGCGGTGGCGTCCAGGTAGAACCCCGCACCGGTGCCGAAGTCCCAGTCGGTGTCGGCGCCGACGATCCCCGTGTCACGCGGGCTGGTGTCGGGCGTCACCAGGATCAAGCCGAGCTCGGCCGCCACGCGTTGCGCCCCGGCCTTGATGGCGAAGGTTTCTTCGTTGCAAGTCAGCCCGGCCAGGTAGATCAACGTGGGCATCGCACCAGCACCTTCGGCCGCTGCCTGCGGCGGGTGATAGATACCGAAGCGCATCGGCAGACCAATGGCCGACGAGTCGTGCTGGTAGAGGCCCTGCGCGCCGCCGAAGCAGCGGTGTTCAGCGAGCGTTTCCACCGCCATCAGTAAACCACTACCGAGCGGATCGACTCCCCACGCTCCATCAACTCGAAACCGTGGTTGATGTCTTCGAGCTTCAAGGTGTGCGTGATCAACGGGTCGATGCTGAGCTTGCCTTCCATGTACCAGTCGACGATCTTCGGCACATCGGTGCGGCCGCGCGCGCCGCCGAAGGCCGAGCCTTCCCATTTGCGGCCGGTGACGAGCTGGAACGGCCGGGTCGCGATCTCTTGCCCTGCCGCCGCGACGCCGATGATGATGCTGCGGCCCCAGCCCTTGTGGCAGCACTCCAGCGCCTGGCGCATGGTGTGGACGTTGCCGATGCACTCGAAGCTGTAGTCGGCGCCGCCGTCGGTCAGTTGGGTGATGGCGTCCACCACGTTCTCGACCTGCCTCGGGTTGATGAAATGCGTCATCCCGAACTGCCGCGCCATCTGCTCGCGTTCGGGATTCAGGTCGACGCCGATGATCTTGTCGGCACCCACCAGCCGCGCGCCCTGGATCACGTTCAGGCCGATCCCGCCGAGCCCGAACACCACCACGTTGGCACCGGCTTCGACCCCGGCGGTGAACAGCACCGCCCCCACGCCGGTGGTGACGCCGCAGCCGATGTAGCAGACCTTGTCGAAAGGCGCGTCTTCGCGGATCTTGGCCAGCGCGATCTCGGGCACCACGATGTGGTTGGCGAAGGTGCTGGTGCCCATGTAATGCAAGATCGGCTCGCCGCCAATCGAAAAACGGCTGCTGCCGTCGGGCATCAAGCCCTTGCCCTGGGTGCTGCGGATCTGCTGGCACAGGTTGGTTTTGCGGCTCAGGCAGAACTTGCATTGCCGGCATTCGGGTGTGTACAGCGGGATCACGTGGTCGCCCGCTTTCAGCGACGTGACGCCAGCGCCGACTTCCAGCACCACGCCGGCACCTTCGTGGCCGAGGATCGCCGGAAACAGGCCTTCCGGGTCGGCGCCCGAAAGCGTGTACTGGTCGGTGTGGCAGATGCCGGTGGCCTTGACTTCCACCAGCACCTCGCCGGCTTTCGGGCCTTCGAGATCGACGGTTTCGATCGTCAGCGGGGCGCCGGCCTTCCAGGCAACGGCTGCGCGGGTCTTCATGGGTGCTCCTTGATCGGTGGCGACTGAATCGGCTCGATCCTATGCGCCCGGTGCGGCATTGCCCCATGAACCCGGGCGCAGCGCCAGGCGTCCGTGGCCGGCGCTGCGTGCAGCGCGCTGTTTCAGCCGCCGGCCCCGCGGTCCGCGCGCTCCATGCGCCGGTCCGGCACCAGCCACATCAAGGCGACGAACACGAAAAAGGCCAGACCCACCGGTGCCGACCAGGTCATTGCCAGCACGACGCCGAGCGCGTAAAGCGCGGGCGACACCTTGCCCTTGAAGTCGGACGCCACCGCGGTGGCCAAAGGGCCGTCGGCACCCTGACGGCGGATCAGCGCACGCTGCAGCAGGAAGAAGGCCAGCGCACACCACAACAGGTTCACACCGTAGAGCACCGTCGGCCAGCGCTCGAAGTGGTTCTCACCCATCCACCCGGTGGTGAAGGGCAGCACCGACAACCAGAAAAGCAGGTGCAGGTTGGCCCACATCACTGCACCGTCGACCGCGGTGACCAGATGAAACATGTGGTGGTGGTTGTTCCAGTAGATGCCGATGTAGATGAAGCTGAGCACATAGCTCAGGAACACCGGCAATAGTGGCTCAAGGGCAGCCAGGTCGGCGCCCTGTGGCACCTTCAGCTCCAGCACCATGATGGTGATGATGATGGCAATAACGCCATCGCTGAAGGCTTCGACCCGTGTGGTTTCCATGTACGCCGATGATCGCAGCGCTGGGCCTCAATCTGCAAGCGTGGCCGGTACCGAAGCTCTGGCGACAGCCGCGAGCACCGGCACGGGCACAGGCACCACAGGCACGGCCGCCAACCACCGACGCGTCAACAGCAACGCCACCTCGGCCGCCGCCACCGGCCGGCTGAAGTAGTAGCCCTGCAGGCAGCTGCAGGCCATCTCGCTCAGCGCGCGGGCCTGCTCCAGGGTCTCGACGCCTTCTGCCGTGACGCGTACGCCCAAGCTGCGCGCCATGGCGATGATGGCGCGCACGATGGCGCTGCTCTCGCCGCCTTCGAGCAAGCCGTCGACGAAGCACTTGTCGACCTTGATGCAGTCGATCGGCATGCGCGTCAGGTAGGCCAGTGACGAGTAACCCGTGCCGAAATCATCCAGCGCGATGCTGATACCGGCATGGTCCAGCGCGTGCAGCACCGCACGGGTGGCGGCCGAGTTGTCCATCAGCGCACCTTCGGTCACTTCCAGCTCCAGCAGTTCGGCATCGAGCCCGGTCTGCGCCAGCACGTCCAGCACGGTCTGCAAAAACTGCGGGTTGCGAAGCTGGCGCGGCGACAGGTTGACCGCCACCTTCACCGGCGTGCCTTCGCGCTGCCAGTGCGCGGCCTGAGCACAGGCGGTGCGCAGCACCCATTCGCCGATCGGGTCGATCAGCCCGGTTTCTTCGGCGCGCCCGATGAAGTCCAATGGCGGTACCAAGCCGCGCACCGGGTGGGTCCAGCGGATCAATGCTTCCACCGAACGAATCGACCCTGACGCCACGTCGACCTGCGGTTGGTAGACCAGGTGGAACTGCTGCAGCGCCAGCGCAGTGCGCAGGCTGCTGTCAAGCTCCAGGCGCTGCACCAGGTCGCGCGTGAGCGACGTGCAGTAGGCCTGCGCGTTGTCGCGGCCCGCTTGTTTGGCGTGGTACATCGCGGTGTCGGCGTGCTTGAGCAGGGTGGCGCCGTCGGCGCCGTCGTCGGGATAGATCGCGATGCCGACGCTGGTGGTGACGGTGACGTCGTGGCCTTCCAGCACGAACGGCCGGCGCATCATCGCGCCGATGCGCCGGGCCACCACGGCTGCGTCTTCGGGTCGATCTACGCCCGACAACAAGGCCGTGAACTCGTCGCCGCCCAGGCGTGCCAGCTCGTAGGCCATGCGCCCGCCGCCTTCGTTCTCGAGCGTTCGCGAAAGCACATCCGAAGGCCGCAGCCCTTCGCGGATACGCGTGGCGGCACCTTGCAGCAACAGGTCGCCCGCGGCGTGTCCCATCGTGTCGTTGATATTCTTGAAGCCGTCCAGGTCCATGAAGAGCACCGCCAGCCGTTGGCCGTCGCGGGCCGCGCGCGCGATCTCGCGGTCGACGCGGTCCAGGAAGCACTGGCGGTTGGGCAGGCCCGTCAAACTGTCGAAATACGCCAGCCGCGCGATTCGCGCCTCGGCGTCCTTGCGCTCGGTGATCTCGCGCGACAGCACGATGAAGCGCGGCTTGTCACCGGCTGCCACAGCCTTGCGCGAGATCGACAGTTCGAACCAGGCGCTGCCTGTCGGGCCATTCGGCCCGGTAGGGCGTGCCGCCAGCGGCACTTCGTACTGGGCTCCTTTGGAAGTGCCGTGTTCGAGCGCATCGTGCAACGCCGTCATGCAGACCTGGGCCGCCGCGGGTGGCAACAACTCGTTGACGGTGCGGCCGATCAGCTTGCGCGGAATCGCGATCGGCAGATCGACGCGCGGGGCTCGGTAGTCGATGCAGCGGCCGTCGATGTCGACTTCCAGCAGCAGGTCGGGAATGGCGTCCAGCACCGCCGCGTGGCGCGCTTCCGCGGCGCGCAGGTCGTGCATCGCCCGCAGGCTGCGAAACAAGTAGTGCACGCGATGGCCGATCAAGCCCCAGTTGACCGGCTTGGCGATGAAGTCGGTGGCGCCGGACTCGTAAGCCAGCTCGACCGACTTCAGGTCGTCCATACCGGTCACCATGACGATCGGCAGCAGGGCGCCTGCCGAAGCGCGCAGGGCGGCGCAGACCTCGTGGCCGCCCAGGTCGGGCATGTCCACATCGAGCATCACCATGTCGCAGGCTTCGGCTGCGAACTTGCGAAGCGCGTCGTGGCCGCCTTCGGCTTCGCGAACGTCGTAGCCGGACTTGCGCAGCGCGGCGCGCATCACGAGCCGCGCGGCGGCGTCGTCGTCGACCACCAGGATCGTGCGCCGGCGCTGCGCACCAAGCTCGGGGATCGACACCGGTTGCTTCATGCCACCACCGCCACGATTTCAAGCAGCGCCACCAGCGCCCGCTGCTGTTCGCCTTGCGTGCGTGCCAGCAAGGCCGCGGCGTCGCCGAGCCGGCCTTCGCGGCCGCACTGTTCCAGCTCGCGGTAGTGACCGGCGAGCACTTCGGCGCCCAGGTTGGCAGCGCTGGACTTGAGTGAATGCGCTGCCCGGCTGGCGGTCTTGGCGTCGCCGGCCGCCACCGCTTCCGCCACGCGAGCGAACTGGCCGTCCGCCGCTTGCACGAACGAGGTAACCAGTTGCGTGACCAGCGCCCTGCTGCCGGGCTCGTCCAGCGCCTGCAGCGCTGCGATGGCCTTGGCGTTGATGGCCGGCGCCGCGGCGGCGGACCCGGCGACCGGCTCAACCGGTTCTGATGGGGCTGGGTTTGCCAGGCGCACTTCGCCCGACTTTTTCTCGGACTGGACCCCCGGCTCGGCCCCCGGCATGCCCGCAGTCACGATGTCGCGTTCGAGCCAGCCGTCCAGCATGGCGTGCAGCTCGGTGAGTGTGTAAGGCTTGGCCAGGAAGCCGTTCATGCCCGCTTCGCGGCAGGCCTGCTCGTCGCCCTGCATCGCATTGGCTGTCAAGGCAATGATCGGCAACCGCAGGCCACGTGATTCGGGCAACGCGCGGATCGCCGCGGTGGCCTCGAAGCCGTCCATCACCGGCATCTGGCAGTCCATCAGCACCAGGTCGAAGTCGTCGCTGCGGACCTGCTCGACCGCCTCGCCGCCGTGGCAGGCCAGTTCGTAGTCGACGCCCAGCTTGGAGAGCATCGCTTTGGCCACACCCTGGTTGATGGGGTTGTCTTCGACCAGCAGCACCCGCCCGCGCAGTCGGCCCTGCAGTGTGGCGGGGCGCCGTGGTGGCCGCACGGCTTCGGTGGCAGGCGGTGCGTCGACCGCGCAGATGGCGCTGATAGCGTGGTGCAGGTCGGCACGCCGGATCGGCTTGTTCAAGAAACGCAGGATGCCAAGCGCCGCCCGTGCCGGCGGGTCGGCCGCCGCGTAGGTCGAACTGACCATCATCAGTCGGGTCGAAGCCAGTGCCGGTTGAGTTTGGATCGCTGCTGCAAGCTGCAGGCCGTCCATGCCGGGCATGTGCATGTCGAGCACGGCCAGGTCGAAGCCGTGGCCGGCGCGGGCGGCATCGGCCATGGCGGCCAACGCCTGCGCAGCACCATCGACACAGGTCACGCGCATCTGCCAGCCCTGTAGCTGGTGCAGCAGGATGTCGCGGTTGGTCTGGTTGTCGTCGACTACCAGCGCATGCAGGCCGCTGAGCGCTTGGCCGCTGATGGCGGGCATGACTTCGCAGCGGGCCCGCGGCAGGCGCAGATCGACGATGAACGACGACCCCCGGCCGGGGGTGCTTTCGACCCGGATGCTGCCACCCATCAGTTTCAACAAGCGCCGGCAGATCGCCAGGCCGAGACCTGTCCCGCCGTACTGGCGCGTGGCGGACCCGTCGGCCTGCGAGAACTGCTCGAAGATCCGGCTGCAAGCGGCGGCCTCGATGCCGACACCGGTGTCGTCCACGCTGATCCGCACGGCCGCATGACTTGCACCGGCGCCGGGTTCGAGCAACGTGACCCGCAGCACGACTTCACCGGCTTCGGTGAACTTCACGGCGTTGGCGAGCAGGTTGGAGACCACTTGGCGCAGCCGCAATGGATCGCCGCGCAACAACAGCGGGGCGTCGTGCGGAATGAACTGCACCGCCAGCTCCAGCCCCTTGGCTTCGGCCGGCTGCGCGAACAGGGCCACCGCGTCTTCCACCGCGTCGACCAGACTGAAGTCGACGTCTTCCAGTTCCAGATGGCCCGATTCGATCTTCGAGAAATCCAGGATGTCGTTGATCACGCCCAGCAGGTGGCGGCCCGACGCTTGCACCGCTTCGGCCCAGAGCCGCTGGCGCGGCGCCAGCTCGCTGTCGATCAGCAATTCGTTCATGCCCAGCACGCCGTTCATCGGGGTGCGGATTTCGTGGCTCATCGTAGCCAGGAATTCACTCTTGGCGCGGCTGGCCGACTCGGCCGCGTCCTTCGCATGGAGCAGCTCGGTGGTGCGGTGCGCAATATCGTCTTCTAAATGATCGCGGTGTTCAGCCAGACTCATGTCGCGCTGCTCGATCTGCTCCAGCATGTCGTTGAAGCCCAGCGCCAGCGCGTTCAACTCGACGATGCCGCTACTGGGCGCGCGCACTCTGTAGTCGCCGGCCAGCAAGACGCGCTGCGTCAGCCGCTGCAACTCGGCCAGCGGGTGCAGCAGGGACCGGTTCAAGCGCTCCTGCAACGCCCGGCTCACCACCAGTGCCAGCAGCGCCGCACCCAGTATCGCCAGCGCCTGCCAGGCGGCTTGGCGGTACAGCGCGTGCAAGCCGATGCTCAGATGAACGCTGCCGCGCGCCTGACGCTCGAAGACCACCGGCTGCGTGACTTCGATGTGCCCCAGGCCGAGCCATTGGGCTTCAGCCACCGCCTGCAGCATCGGCGCCTGCAGGACAGGACCGTCACGTCCGTATTTCGCAAAGACCTGGCCGTCGGCCAGCCGAAGCGCGGCGCTCTCGATCTGCGGCTGGTTGCGCAACGTCTGCAACGACTCCTGCGCCGCCCTGGCGTCCTGGACGGCCAGCGCTGCAGCGGCGCTAGCGGCCAGCATCTTGGCCTGAAGCTGCGACGTGCGGGCCAGTCCCAGCAAGCCGAGCGTGAAGCTGCTGGCGACAACCACGACGATGATGATCGCGAGCGCCACCCCGAGCGTGAGCCGGTTGATCTGGCGCAAACGCACCGCCAGCGTCGTTGCGGCTCTGCGCGACTTCATTGCACGACCCCGGCTGCCAGGCGCAATAGCTGGGGGCTGGGGGCCCGGCGCGCGTTGCGGAACGCCACCAGATTGGCTTCGAGGCCGACCTGTGCCTGCACCGGGTTCCTGGCGAACATTGCTTCTCTTTCGGCGGCAACGGGGCTGTCTGCCACGATCAGCACCGGTCGGCCGCGATCGGCCCTTCGTTCGATGCGACGAGCACGGCCAAGTCTCTGAATGGTTCGAGGCTCATCACGATGAGGTTGCCGGCAGCAGAGGCGGAAACCCCATAGCCAGGCTCGCGCACGACCGCGCTGCGCGGCGCAGGATCGGGCGGGTTTTGAGGGGCGTGCAGAACGGGTGTCGCATCGAAAGTCACTCCAGCCCCACCCATTTCGGCGCCGGGCCCGAAATCTTGATGACGCTGGAAGTGCGCATGCTGCAAACGCTGCGCACCATTGCGGTTCAACGCTTAGGACTGGCCGTTTTAATCCGGCGGCTTTCAATTGAGGCTTGCGACCCGGCTCGCAGCCAACTACATTGTCGACAATCGATCATCTGTCCTGCCGTCTGACCGCCGGCGTCGGCGTCGGCCCACCCGCCCTGCCACCCATGACCATCGCGGACCCGATCTCCACGCTGCCCAGGCCACCTTGCGTGTCCAGATCGCCGAGCGTCTGCGTGCGGCCATTCTCTCGGGCCAATTGGCGCCGGGCGCCGCAGTCGTCGAAACCGCGCTGGCCGAACGCTTCAGCGTCAGCCGCGCACCGTTGCGCGAAGCGCTGAGGCAGCTGGTCGACGAGGGTCTGCTGACCACCTTGCCTTACACCGGCACCCGCGTGATCGAGCTGAGCGTCGAAGACGTGCGTGAGATTCATTCGATGCGCACGGCGCTGGAGCGCTTCGCTTTCGAGCAGGCCTGGAGCCGGCGCGATGCCGCCTTCGCCAAAGAATTGCATCGGCGCCATGCCGCGCTGACAAAAACCATCGACCGGGGCGACGACCTTGCCAGCATCGCTGCCGAACTCGAACTCCACGGTCTGGTGTACGAAGCCAGCGGCCACCGACTGCTGCAATGTCATTGGTCCGATCTGCGTGGCAGGCTGCAGCTGTACTGGGCCGCGCACCAC
>JALYUN010000101.1 GCA_030853725.1 Pseudomonadota bacterium
GTGGTGGATGCCGGCAAACCGTTCTCGGTGCCGGCCAAGCTGGAGTGATCGTTGCGCTGCGCAGCAAGGTCGCCTTGAGAACCTCGATTTGATTGCGCAACCTCAGGTCAAGCGGTCGGCGCACCACCGGGCGGCGCGTCGAACACGGTCGCACCGGCGGCCCAGCGGTGACGAGCTTGCGGATCGGTCAAAGCCATCAGCACCGCTTGCCCCAGCTCATGACGGCCTGCGGCCAATCCCACCTCGGCATAGGCAGCGGCGGTGCCGCTCATCAAGGCTTCGGACTCGACCACGATCCGCAGGTGCTGCGGAATCTGCGGCAGCGCCTCCCGGCACGCCTGTACATCGGCCGAATGCCCCTTGCGGCACACCGCCGGGCGCAGCGCATAGATCGAGCAGACATCGTCGTCCAGGAACGGGCACGGCGCGCGATGCTCGGCAACCGACTTGGAGCCCACCGCTTCAACATGCGCACGCAGCCGGTCGTTGATGGCCGCGAGGGCTGCGGGCGACAACCGGCGCAGTTCGTCGGCGATGCGGAATACCTCTGGTGCCATAGCCTGCACGCGGACGCTGCAGCAGTGGCTGCAACCCTTGGCGCAATCGATGCGCGCGCCATCGGCCGCAGAACTCGCAACCACGCGGTCGACGCTGCGTTGCAGGTGGCCGACGAAAGCGATGTTGTCGTCGATGCCCGGTTTGCGACGCAGGTGGCCGACCACCGAGCGCTGCACGCGGCGGGCGCTTTCGTCGAACGCAGCCTGCTCTTCAGCGCTGAGCACGATCAGGTGGCGGTAGCCGCCAACCAGTCGAAGGGCGCGCGCGACCAGCCTGGGACACGGTAGCGCGCGGCGGTTGCCTGAGCGCGCCGAGGGTCGATCAGCACGTTGTGGTCGCTGCTGCTGATGACCGATGGAACCCGCAGTCCGCAGACCCGATGCCCGCGCGTCGCCGCGCGGTCGACTGCGGCCAGAAATTCGCCGCTGATCGCGCGAGCGCTCGGTGCCGCCGGGCGCGCATTCCAGTTCGACGGCAGCACGATGCCGAGCGTGTCCAGGTCGACCACACTCGCGTCAGGCAACTCGATCGCGGCCACCCACAGTTCGGTCAACGAGTCCCAGCCCGGCCGTGCGGCCACTTCCAGACTGGCCAGCGCTTCGACTTCGGCGGCGTACAGGATCGGGCTCTTGCGGTCGTTGAAACACCAGCCGTTTCGTGCCACTGATGCGCTGGCGTCCAGCGGGTCGAAGTTGCCCAAGCCGCCACCCGGCCGACGGCTGGCGCGGTAGACGCGCATGCTCAATGAGCCCGGCCGGCGATCAGAGCGGTGCGCCTTCGGCCTGGGCCTGCAATTCGTCGAGCACGATGCGTTCGCCCTCGGCCGTTTGCAGCAACGCAACCAGCGTGGCGCCGCCCAGCGCGCAGTTGCGGGTGTGCAGCCAGGCAAGGGGCGGCATCGAAGCTGACCAGCATGTCGGCCGCCGCAAACACCGCACGCGCCGCACGCAACGCGCGCTCGCTCGCTCTCAGGAGTGGACAGCCGGTTGCCGAGCCGCGACTTCAACGTTTTGAAGCTCAGGTCGATAAAGCTTTCCGCTTCGACCAGGCTGGCGAGGAACATCGACGCCGACACCAACAAGGCTTCGCCCGGCAGGCCGCCCAGCAGACGCTGGTGGATGTCGATGGCGGCGACGGCGGCGGGTTGTGCGGCGCTTTTGCGGCCGAGTTGCGGTTGCGTCAGACGCCAGACACTGCGGAGTTCGGGCTTGATGTGCAAGTGGGGCCCCGCTCAGATCGGTCGGGCACTTGGCTGGGCCAGATAGAACCACTCATGACCCGGTAAGGCCGACACGTCGGGGAACACGATGTAACCCGCGCCGGGCGCGCGCAATTCGCTGCCGTCGGCCCGCAGCCCGATCAGCTCGCCGGCAGCCAGCGGATCGAAGCTGCTCCAGGCTTTGGCGAAGCGGTCGTCGGCGTGGTGGCGGTCGACCACTTCGGCCAGCGTCAGGCATTCGAAAGGCGGCGTCGGTGGTGCCAACGGCAAGTCCGCCAAGCCCAGCAAAGCCAGCGTTTGGCGGATGGCGCGATACGCAACCTCCGACCCTGCCGGGTCTTCGTGTTGACCGCATTCGAGCGTGACGCCATAGCCGCCGCGGCTGCGCATGAACTCGGTGGTGCCGACGCCGTAGCCGGCGTCTTCGTGAATCGCACCCGGTGTCAGGCCGCGGTCGCGCCGCCGTGCCACGCCGCTGGCGTAGGCAGACAACCAACCGTCGACCACACGATTCGGGCCGACATGCGCGGCCAGCAGGGCCTCTGCCACTTGATGGCGGAACGGCTCCAGCGTGTCAACGTTATCGGCCGGCCCGCGCATCACGAAAGGCCGGCCGGGGCTGCGGAAACTGTGCAGATCCAGCAGCACTTCATGCTCGGCCAGCCAACCGCACAACACGTTGGCGATGCGGTCTTCGTTGTCTTGCGGTGTGGCCGTGGCCTGCAAGCGGCGGTTCAGGTTGCGATCGCCCATTCGATGCCCTCTGGCATACGCGAGCGGGTTGCAGATCGGCACGAAGGTCACGCAGCCCCGGGCGATCGCGATCTCGCCGCGTTCGATCTCGCTGATGACACGCTCGATGCCGCGCGTGCCAGCGGTTTCGTTGCCGTGGACTGCGCCGGTAACGATCAGCCGCGGGCCCGGTCCGGTCAATCCGGCAAAGCGCTGCGCGCGCAGCATGCTCATTTCACATCCCCGCAGAGCAGGCCGCGGGCTCGTTCATAGCGTTGCCAGACACCGACGACAACCTCGTCCGGCAGGTCCAGCGCGGCTTGCTCGGCACCGCCGGCGACGCCGATCGACTCCAGCCAGTCGCGCAGCGGCTGTTTGTCCAGCGCGTGAATCCGGCCCTGCGCCAGCTCGTCGCCCAACCAAAGCCGCGACGAGTCGGGCGTCAGCACTTCGTCCATCAGCGTCAGCATGCCGTTCGCGTCCAGGCCGAATTCGAATTTGGTGTCGGCGATGACGATGCCGCGCGTCAGCGCGAAGGCGCTGGCCGCCTTGTATAGGCGGATCGAGGCTTCCCGCACTTCAGCCGCGCGCACAGCGCCGATACGCTCGCACAGTGCCTCGAACGAGATGTTCTCGTCGTGGTCGCCGGCCGCCGCCTTGGTAGCCGGCGTGAAGATCGGCTCCGGCAACGGGTCGGTCATCGACAAACCCGCTGGCAGAGCGATGCCGCAGACCGTGCCGTGCTGGGCGTATTCCTTCCAGCCCGACCCGGCCACGTAGCCCCGCACCACGGCCTCGCACGGCAGCGGGGTCAGCCGCTGCACGAGCATCGCGCGACCAGCCACCTGTTCGACCTCGTCGGCCGCAACCACGCTCTCGGGCGTGTCGCCGCTGAGGTGGTTCGGCACGATGCCCGCCAGGCGCTCGAACCAGAACAGCGCCATCTGCGTCAGCAGGCGACCCTTGCCGGGCACCGGCGCTTTCATCACCACGTCGAAAGCGCTGAGCCGGTCGCTGGCGACCATCAACATCCGGTCGTCACCGACGGCATAGAGATCGCGCACTTTGCCACGTGCGATCAGCGGCAGCGAATGCAGGTCGGACTGCAAGAGGGCGGGGCCGAGCGTGGCCAGGTCGGGAGTCGGAGGGTTCATGGTGGCAGTGAAAGTTTTGAGCTGTGAAGAAACGGCTTCAGCAGAGGAAGTCGGCCTGCATCGTCAACGTGCCGGCTTCGGCGTCCAGCACCACCGGCAGGCCGAGCGGCAGCGGCCGGTTCGGCGTGCCATGGCCGGTGGGCCAGCCCGCCAGCAGCGGCTTGCCGAGCGCGCCCAGCATCTGTTGCAACAGCGGAACGGGCGACGCGGACTCGGTGAAGCTGCCGATGACGAAGCCACGCACCGCGTCCAGCACGCCGGCCAGCCGCAACTGCGTCAGCAGGCGGTCGATGCGGTGCGGCTCTTCGTTGATGTCCTCCAGGAACAGGATCGCGCCTTGCGGTGACCAGGCCCAGGGCGTGCCGAGCAGTGCCGCGACCAGGCTCAGATTGCCACCGATCAGTCGGCCCTCGCAACGGCCGGCTACATGCAGCCCGGCCGCGCGCGGCGCGGGGGCCAGCGCAGGCGCCAGCACGTCGCC
>JALYUN010000116.1 GCA_030853725.1 Pseudomonadota bacterium
TGTCGGCGTCGATCGTGCTGTCGCGCAAGCGCGCGGGCGAAGGCCTGTTCCCGGCCATCGACCCACTGCAGTCGAACTCGAAGATGGCCACGCCGGGCATCGTGGGCGAGCGCCACTACGCACTGGCACAAGAGGTCCGGCGCACGCTGGCACAGTACGCCGACCTGAAGGACATCATCGCGATGCTCGGCTTGGAACAGCTCTCGCCGGCCGACCGCGCGGTGGTGGCGCGCGCCCGCCGGCTCGAACGTTTCCTGACACAACCGTTCTTCACCACCGAGCAGTTCACCGGCCTGCAGGGCAAGCTGGTCAGCCTGGCCGATGCGCTGGACGGCTGCGAGCGCATCCTGCGCGACGAGTTCAAGGACCGGCCCGAGAGTGCGCTGTACATGATTGGCGCCATCTCTGAAGCGAAGGCCGACGCGAACGCCGGGACCGAAGGCGACGCGCCCAAGGCCGCGGTTCAAACGCCAGCGCCGACGGTGCAGCCGGAGTCGGCCTATGCGCCTTGAGGTGTTGCTGCCATTCCGGGTTTTCGCCGATGTAACCGAGGTGTCACGCATCGTCGCCGAGACCCACGACGGATCATTCGGAATCCTGCCGCGACGCCGCGATTGCGTTGCGGCGCTGGTGCCAGGCATCCTGACTTACGAAAGCAAAGCCGAGGGCGAAGTCTTCGTGGCCATCGACCTGGGGATGCTGACGAAGATCGGCGACCACGTACAGGTGGCCGTGCGGCGCGCCTCGCGCGGCAGCGACCTGGCACAACTGCGCGACGCAGTGCGCGACGACTACCTCACGCTCGACGCGCTGGAGCAGGGAGCACGCACCGCCACGCGCAAGCTGGAGAGCGGCTTTGTCCAACGCTTCGCGAGGTTCCACGGTGAATGAGCCCGGGCCGACCAGCGACCGGCAGCTCGCCGAACAGGTCGGCGCCAAGGCCGCGCGCAAGTTGCGCGCGCGCCGCAACAGCGCACCGGGGGTCTGGTCAGGCCTCGGCATGATGGGTCTGATCGGCTGGTCCATCGTGGTGCCGACACTGGCGGGTGCGGCGCTGGGACTGTGGCTCGACGCGAAGTACCCCGGCGCGCACCGGTGGTCGCTGGCGCTGTTGGTGGCCGGCTTGGTGCTGGGCTGCCTGAACGCCTGGCGCTGGGTGGCTCAGCAGGACCGCGCGATGCATGCGGCCGATCTCGGTGGCATTCCTGACGGCAACAGCGAAGGCGAGCGCTGAGTGTCGATCAACGCTGCGTTCACATGGCCGCTTGCTGCAGTTGCCGGTGTCGTGCTCGGCGGGTTCTTCTTCGGCGGTCTCTGGTGGACCCTGCGCCGGGCGGTCGATTCGTCCCGACCGGCCCTGTGGGTCGGGGGCAGCCTGTTGCTGCGCATGGGATGCACCGCAGCCGGCTTCCTCATCGTCTCTGCGGGCGACTGGCAACGGACGATGGCCTGCCTGCTCGGGTTCCTGGCCGGCCGTTGGCTGGTCCTTCGTTTGACGCTTCGTCTGAGTGCGCATCGGGGGTCGGTCGGCGCCGACGCCGATCCGACCTGACCCACCATGCGCCTCGGACCCGATCAACTGATCTTCTGGCACCACGGGCTATTCAAGCTCAACGGCACCATCGTGTTCACCTGGGCCTTGATGGCGGTGCTGGTGCTCGGCTCGATGCTGATCACGCGCAGGCTTTCGACCAAGCATCAACGCTCACGCTGGCAGAACCTGTTGGAGATTGTCGTCACCGGCATCACGCAACAGATCCGCGAAGTGGGCCTGGAACGTCCAGAGCGCTACCTCGCCTTCCTGGGCACGCTGTTCCTGTTCGTCGCCGCCGCCGCGCTGGCCTCCGTGATTCCCGGCTACGAGCCACCGACCGGGTCGCTTTCGACCACCGTTGCGCTGGCGCTGTGCGTGTTCGTCGCGGTGCCGCTGTTCGGCATCCGCGAACAGGGTCTCGGTGGCTACCTGAAGTCTTACCTGGAACCGACCTGGATCATGCTGCCCTTCAACCTGATCAGCGAGCTCTCGCGCACCCTGGCACTGGCGGTACGCCTGTTCGGCAACATGATGAGCGGCGCGATGATCGTCGGCATTCTGCTGACGATCACGCCGTTCCTGTTCCCGGTGGTGATGACACTGCTGGGCCTGCTGACCGGCATGGTGCAGGCCTACATCTTCAGCATCCTGGCGGCGGTTTACCTCGCCGCCGCCACGCGGCCGGCACCGGCCCCACACGCCCAGCCCGACAAGCCCGCGGCAACCCCCTGAACCCGACTAGGAACCCCAATGGACAGCCTGACCCTCATCGCAGCGATCTCGATCGTCATCGCCGGCCTCACCACCGGCTTGGGCACCATGGGCCCGGCGCTGGCCGAGGGCCGCGCCGTGGCCACTGCGCTCACCGCGCTGGCACAGCAGCCCGACGCGTCGGCAACCATCACGCGCACGCTCTTCGTCGGCCTGGCGATGATCGAGTCGACGGCGATCTACTGCTTCGTGGTGTCGATGATCCTGATCTTCGCCAACCCGTTCTGGAACGCGGCGATTGCGCAGGCCGCGAAAGTCGCAGGCAAGTAACGCATGCTGATCGACTGGTTCACCGTCGGCGCGCAGGCGCTCAACTTCGTCGTTCTGGTCTGGCTGATGAAGCACTTCCTGTATCAGCCGGTGCTGGATGCGATTGCCGCCCGTGAGAAGCGCATCGCCGACCAGATCGCCGACGCGGCGGCAAAGGAAGAGAAGGCCGCAACGGAACACAAGACCTTCCTGGATAAGAACGCGGCCTTCGACCAGCAGCGCGCCGGCCTGCTGGACCAGGCCACCGCTGACGCCAAGGCCGAAGGCGGGCGACTGGCCGACGAGGCGCAGAAGGCGGCGTCGGCAGCGGCCGCCCAACATGCGCACGCGCTGGCGATGCAGGCCGCGCACCTGCAGCAGACGATCGCCGGCCGTGCCGCAAACGAAGTGTTCGCGGTCGCGCGCAAGACCTTGAACGATCTGGCGAATACAGACCTGGAGTCCCGCATGGTGGGCGTCTTCTCGCAACGCCTGCGCGAACTGCCCGACCCTGCGAAAACGCAGCTCGCCGCGGCGCTGAAGCCAGGCTCCGAGCCCGCGCTGGTGCGCAGCCACTTCGCCCTGCCGGCTGATCAGCAGGCGGCGATCCAGGATGCCGTCAACGTGTGCTTCTCGGCCGACGTGCCCCTGCGCTTCGAAACCGCAGGCGATGCTGTCTGTGGCATCGAGCTGCGTGCCGGTGGACAGAAATTGGCATGGACCATCGACGCATACCTGCGCGACCTGCAACACGAGGTCGCCACCTTGCTGGTGCCCGAAAGCAAGCCCGCAGCCGCGTCGGCCGCGGCGCCGACGCAACCCAGCGCCGCGCCGGCGACCCACGCCGATGCGGCCGCTTCGTGAAGGGCGCGGCAGGAGAAGCTCCGCATGAAGAGCGCCCTGTGAAGAGCATCACCGCGGGTGCGCTCGATCGCGGCTTCGCCGCGCTGGCACAGGCGCGCACCGCGCACGTGCCAGCGCTGGTGCCGCGCGAAGTCGGCACCATCACGCAGGTCACCACGGGCATCGCGCATGTCAGCGGCCTGCCTGGCGCCGGCTTCGATGAACTGCTGAGCTTTCCCGGCGACGTCGCCGGCATCGCCTTCAACGTCGACGAAAACGAACTCGGGGTCGTGCTGCTCGGTGAGTACTGGCACCTGCAGGCCGGCGACGAGGTGCAGCGCACCGGCCGCGTGATGGACGTGGCTGTCGGCCCGGCGTTGCTCGGGCGTGTCATCGACCCGCTCGGCCGCGCACTCGACGGTCTCGGCCCCATCGACGCGACCGAGCGACTGCCGATCGAACGGCCTGCCGCTGCCATCATGGACCGCGCGCCGGTCGATGTGCCGCTGCAAACCGGACTGAAGGTGATCGACGCGCTGATTCCCATCGGCCAGGGCCAGCGCGAGTTGATCCTCGGCGACCGCCAGACCGGCAAGACCGCGATCGCGCTCGACACGATCCTGAACCAGCACGGGCAGAACGTGGTCTGCGTCTATTGCGCCATCGGGCAGCGTGCATCGGCAGTGGCCAAGGCGGTGGCGACATTGCGCGACCAGGGCGCGATGGCGTACACCGTGGTCGTCGTCACCGAAGGCAACCAGCCACCCGGTCTGGCCTTCATCACGCCCTATGCGGCCACCAGCATCGCCGAATACTTCATGGAAGCGGGCCGCGACGTGCTGATCGTCTACGACGACCTGACGCAGCATGCACGCGCCTACCGCGAACTCTCGCTGCTGCTGCGCCGGCCACCGGGGCGCGAAGCCTTCCCCGGCGACATCTTCTACATCCACTCGCGCCTGCTCGAACGCTCGACCCATTTGTGCAAAGAGCGCGGTGGTGGCTCGCTGACCGCACTGCCGATCATCGAGACCGAGGCCGAGGACATCTCTGCCTACATCCCGACCAACCTGATCTCGATCACCGACGGTCAGATCTATCTGTCACCCACGCTGTTCGAACTCGGCGTGCTGCCGGCGGTGGATGTGGGCAAGTCGGTGTCGCGGGTCGGCGGCAAGGCGCAACGCGGGCCTTTCCGCGCGGTGGCCGGCGACCTGAAGCTGGCGTATGCGCAGTTCGAGGAACTCGAGACCTTCTCGCGCTTCGGGGCGCGGCTCGACGACGCGACGAAGAAGACCATCGCGCACGGCCAGCGCATCCGCGCCTGCCTGAAGCAACCGCAGTTCGACCCGGTGCCGGTGCCGGCGCAGATCGCGCTGCTGCAGGCGTTGACGGCCGGCCTGTTCGATACCGTGCCACTGCCGCGCATGGCCGAAGCGCAGCGCGCCGTTCAGGACGCTGCGGCAAAACTCGACGCGCCCTTGCGCGATCGCCTGGTCGGTACGGACAAACTGAGCGACGAGGATCGCAAGGCCGTCACCAACGCCGCGAGCGCCGCGCTGAAGTCCTTCTTGCCGAATCCGGACGACAAGCCGGCCAACAAGGCGGAAACGAAGGTGGAAGCGAAGGCGGAAACGAGGGCAGACACGAAGCCCGCGCCAGCCAAGAAAGTGGTGCCGTGAGCGACAGTCTCGCGGCGCTGCGCCGCCAGATCACCGGCGCCGGCGATCTGCACGCCGTGGTGCGCACGATGAAGGCGCTCGCGGCGTCGAGCATCGGCGACTACGAACGCTCGGTGAACGCACTTGGCGACTACGACCGCATGGTGTCGCTCGGACTGGGTGAGTGCTTTCGCCAAGCCCGCGTGGACGCCGGCGCCGCGCCCGGACGCTCGAAGGCAGCGGCGTCGGATCCGATCGGCGCGATTGTCTTCGGCTCGGACCAGGGGCTCGTCGGCCCCTTCAACGACGTGATTGCCGAACATGCGATCGTCACCCTGGCCGCTCTGCCGGGCCGCCCCCAGGTCTGGGCGGTCGGCGAACGGGTTCAGGCGCGCCTGAAAGATGCCGGCCTCGAAGTGCTGGGCGGCTATGCGGTGCCGGATTCTGTCGAGGCCATTGCGCCACTGGTCTCACAGATCCAGATCGACAGCGAGGCGCGCCGCGCCAAGAGTGGCCCGGATCAGGTCATGCAACTTCACGTCTTCCACAACCGCCCGCTCGCCGCTTCGCTGTACGAGCCGGTGAGCCAGCGTCTGTTGCCGCTGGACACCGCTTGGCAGCAAGCGCTTGCAGCCGTGCCCTGGCCGGGCAAGATGAAACCCGAAGTACTTGACCACGGCGCAACGACCTTGCGCGGCTTGATCCGCGAATACCTCTTTATCTCGCTGTTCCGGGCCTGCGCCGAATCGCTGGCGAGCGAGAACGCGAGCCGGCTGGCAGCCATGGAGCGTGCCGACCGCAACATCAAAAGCCTGCTGGAAAACCTGCACGGCCGCTTTCACCGACAGCGCCAGAGTTCGATCGACGAGGAGCTCTTCGACGTCACCGCGGGCTACGAAGCCCTGGCGCAGGCATGAACAGCCGGACCCTCAAGGCATGAAGCAACCCATGCCGAAGTGTGCCGGCGAGGACAACCCGAGCACGACGGTCGGCGAATCGGCGAATCGGCGGTGCAATGCATGAAGGGCCCCACCGCTGCGCGCTGCGTCAACAGACCTGCCGCGCCGGCGTTATCTGGGCGCAATCGGTGCGTGGACATCGAGGCCGCCGGACTGCTCCTCCACCCCGGCGATTTTCAGCCGAATGCGTTCGATCGCATGCACGGGCTCGAGGCCCTTTGGACACACCTCGGCGCAGTTCATGATCGTGCGGCAGCGGAAGAGCCGGTAGGGGTCGTGGTTGAGATCGGCGAGACGCTGTTCGGTGGACCGGTCGCGGCTGTCGAAGATGAAGCGGTAAGCCTGGATCAGGCCGGCTGGCCCGACGAACTTGTCGGGGTTCCACCAATACGACGGGCATTGGCTACTGCAGCAGGCGCAGAGGATGCATTCGTAGGCGCCATTGAGCTTCTCGCGCTCGGCCGGTGACTGCAGGCGTTCTTTTTCGGGCGGCGGTTCGTCGTTGATCAAGACGGGCGTGATCGATTCGTACTGCTTGAAGAACTGCGTCATGTCGACGATCAGGTCGCGAATGATCGGAAAGCCGGGCAGCGGCCGAATGACCACAGGCTCTCGCAGCCCGCGCACCGGTGTAATGCAGGCCAGACCGTTGCGGCCGTTGATGTTCATCGCGTCCGACCCACACACGCCTTCCCGACACGACTTCCTGAGCGACAGCGTGTTGTCCAGCGCTTTCACGCGCAGCAGCAGATCGAGCAGCATGTGATCGGAAGCGACCAGCTCGATGTCGTAGTCCTGCAGGTGCGGCTGTTCGTCGCGGTCCGGGTCGAAGCGGGAGATCGATAACTTCATGGGGGCTTCTTGAGGCGGTTGGTTGCCGATCAGGCCTGCAGGCCAAGCAGGATCGCCAGCACCCAGCCGCCGAGGCCCAGCAAGCCGAAGGCGACGAGCGCAAGCAGCGCGTGGCGCAAGCCGGCCGGCTTGGCGTAGTCGAGCAGGACGTCGCGCAGACCGACCCAGAGGTGGCTGAGCAAAGCAGCAAAAAAGAGCAGGAAAGCGAGCGTGATGCCGGGCCGCGCAACCCAGGCTCGCCACTGCGTGTGGCCTACCGGCGGGTGAGCAACCATCGAAACCAGCACGAACACAAGGAACAGCAGCATGCCGACCGCGCTGGCACGCTGCACCCACCAGGCTCGTAAGCCCGTGTGGCGACTGCGCAAGCTGTGTCCGGGGTTGGTCAACGACCGTCCTTCACCACACGACCGCGGCAGCCAGCACCGCCACGGCGACGCCTGCGACATTGACAAACCAGGCGCTCTTTCGAGCCGTGCGCAGCGGCGAGCCGAATTCGAAGTCGCTGAGCAGGTGCCGCACACCCCCGAGGAGATGATGCGCCAGCGCCCAGACGGCGATGACTGCCGCGGCCTTGAAGGCGAGGTACCCCATAAGCCCTGCCACGCGCGCGAACCCGGCTTCGTCCTGCAATGACTGCGCGAAGAGAAAGATCGCCACCGGAACGGCCACCGCCAGCACCACACCACTGATGCGGTGACCGATCGAGGTCAGCGCGCCGACCGGCATCGCGATCTGCCTCAGATCGAGAAACACGGGGCGGCGTGTACGGGTCGTCACCGGCCGTGGCAGCATCACGCTTACGCCCTGCCTGTCAGCGCTGCCCGGACCTGCATCTGCACGATCTCGGCATTGGTCAGCGGCAACGCAACTGCCAACAAATCGCCCGACACGGGCTGCTCGCGACCGCCCTCACCGGCGCCACCTTCGTTGTCCCACCGGGACACCGCTTTGGCCAGAAGCAGTGCACGCTCTGATTGATCGGATTTGGGATCAGACACGGGTCTCACCAGACGGACCAACCCATACGGTGACGAAGTCGCATGGCCAGACTTTCTACAGATAGGGCCGCCTGGTCTGTCTGCCAGCGCACAGACAGATACATCAGGGTGCGCCTCAGGGGCGGCTCGCCGCAGCGACCGTGCAGACCGCGCGCTCTGCGTGCGCTTGCGCACCGACTAAAGGCAGCAGCCCCCCGACACTGGCCAATGCGCGGATCCGAAAAGTCCGGAATTTGCGATCGATCGGATGAGGGCGCGAATGCGCGCTACGAGGTACCCGATGAACCCCAGACTCGGCCCGGATTGCATCAACACGCTTCGCGTCCTTTCGATCGACGCCGTGCAAAAGGCCGCTAGCGGTCACCCCGGCCTGCCGATAAGTGCGGCGCCGCGCCGCGCCGGGGCTTGAGCCCACCGAGCAATCGCATTTGGAGCCAACCGCCATGACCAGCAAGAAAGCACCCTCTTTCGAAACGATTCCCCATGGCACTTCCGTGACCTGGCACTACCGAAGCGCCATCGGCCACGGCACCGTCAGTGGCGTCCACAAGCTCGGCACGACGGCCGAGAACACGATGTACTCGGTCCAGGAGCACGATCACCATCCGGGTGAGCCGGCCGTCGTCTTCCATTCGGGCAAAGCACTGACGCGCACGGCAAAGTAGCCAGCCAGGACCTGCTTCGATGGCACAGTCGGCAACGCGCACACTGATTTACATCGGCTTCGGGTCACGAGGCGTCGTGCAACACGTCGCTGGCGCGCGACCCGCTCGTGATCAATGTGTCGAAAAAGGATGCCATGCCAACTGCTTCAAACACCCACGAGCAATCGACCCTGTATGACAGCGAAAGCGTCCTCGTCGAACAAGTGCTCCCGGCGGCGCGCGCGCGGCTGGTGACGATCACCGAAAACGCCACGCTGCGCGAAGCGGCCCGGCTGCTGCGCGCCGGCACCGACCTCATCGTCGTCTGTGGAAACGGCGGTGTGGTGGTGGGCGTCATCACCAAGTCCGATGTCGTCGCCCGGATCGGCGAGTGCCAGGGCGCCTTCTGCACGACACCAGCGGCGCTGGTGATGAGCGCCGATGTCTTCCGGTGTGCCACGGGTGACCTGGTGCAAGACGTCTGGACAAAGATGAAGACGCGCGACTTGAAGAACGTTCCGATCGCCGACGCCGATGGCCGGCCGATCGGCGTGCTGAACGCCCGCGACGCGCTCGGCGCGCTGCTGCGGGAAGTCAAGGACGAAGAATCCTTGCTACGCGACTACGTGATGGGAATCGGCTACCACTGAGCGCTCGCATTCCGGCCGAAGCCGGCCTCTCTCTTCGACACCGTTTGCGTGTGACAGCAGGTCGGCGCCGGCGGTTGGACAGCGCGCTTTGACCCGCCCAACCGCATGGCACTCGAAGGCGCTCAGAATGAATTCCTTCAGATTCAGAGCGTCGGCCGGGATTCGGCAGCAGATTCCAGCGTTCCGGCGAAAACTTCTGATGAATCGACATCTGCCCCCACCTACCGCCAGCCCGCATCCCAACCCGCATTGAAACCACACCAGGCGCCATGACCATCACTCTTACCGAAGCCGCCGCCAGGCAGATACGCAGCCAGATCGCCAAGCGCGGCAAAGGTCTGGCCCTGCGGGTCGGCGTCAAGACCGTCGGATGTTCGGGTCTTGCCTACACCTATGCGCTCGCTGACGAAGTCGTTGCCGGTGATGTGCTGTTCGAGGGCCAGGACGCGAAGGTGGTGGTCGACGCCAAGAGCCTCGCCATCATCGATGGCGCCCGCCTGGACTTCGTCACCGAAGGCTTGAAGCAGAGCTTCCAGTTCGACAACCCGAACGCCGACAGCACCTGTGGCTGTGGTGAAAGCTTCAACTTGAAGGCCACAGCCACGAGCAGGCCCGGCTAAGGAAACACCAATGAGTGCCCTGCTGCAAACCCTCGTCGACCGGCCTTATGCGCACGGTTTCGTCACCGACATCGAATCAGACGTTGCCGCCAAGGGGCTCAACGAAGACACGATCCGGCTGATCTCGGCCAAGAAGAACGAGCCCGAATGGTTGCTCGAATTCCGTCTGAAGGCCTTTCGCCATTGGCTGACGATCAGCGAGCCCGAATGGGCCCATGTCACCTACCCGAAGATCGATTTCCAGGCCATCAGCTACTACTCGGCACCCAAGCCCAGGCCCAAGCTCGCCAGCATGGACGAAGTCGACCCCGAGCTGCTGCGCACCTTCGAGAAGCTCGGCGTGCCGATGCACGAGCGCGCGGCGCTCGCCAACGTCGCAGTCGACGTGATCTTCGACAGTGTCTCGGTCACGACCACCTACAAGAAGAGACTCGCCGAGGCCGGCGTGATCTTCGGCTCGATCTCCGATGCGGTGCGCGATCACCCCGAGCTCGTGCGCAAGTACCTGGGCACGGTGGTGCCCAGCGGCGACAACTACTACGCGGCGCTCAACTCGGCCGTCTTCACCGACGGCTCGTTCTGCTTCATTCCGAAGGGCGTGAAGTGCCCGATGGAGCTGTCGACCTACTTTCGCATCAACACCGAGCAGACGGGGCAGTTCGAGCGCACGTTGATCATCGCCGAAGAGGGCGCATCGGTCTCCTATCTCGAAGGCTGCACGGCGCCGAAGTTCGACACCAACCAGATGCACGCCGCGGTCGTCGAACTGGTGGCGCTGGACAACGCCGACATCAAGTACTCGACGGTGCAGAACTGGTA
>JALYUN010000142.1 GCA_030853725.1 Pseudomonadota bacterium
TCCACGACCTTTTGTCGTTCGGCCGTGTCGTTCATCAGCGAAAATGCGACGTCGATGTTCTTCGCCTGCATGGCCGGTAACAGTGCGGCGAAGGCCATCGGCTTGAACTCGATCGACCGGCCCATCTGTTTGCTCATGGCAGCGGCCAGATCGACGATCACGCCCTGCAGCGTGGTGCCATCGGAGGCGTAGGCAATCATCGGCGGGCTGTTGGTGATCGAGCCTGCGTTGATGGTTTGGGCCTGCGCCGTACCGGCCACGCAAACCAGGGCGAGGCCCAGCGCCGAGATTCCAGCGGGAATGCATCTGCGAAACGAGTTCGTAGAGAAGGATTGCATAAATGCTCCGGTTGCAAGCAGTGAAACCATGCCGAATGGTTCTGGGGCGACTCGGCACAGAGACAGGGGTCTGCATCCTAGGCGGGGCAAAATGATTGTTGAAATCAACTGATCTACCCAATGACCCTGAGTCTGCGCGCGCCCCGCACGGTGGAGCAACTGCTGAACTACCGTCTGATGCGCCTGTATGCCGAGGCCACGGGCCCTGTGACGCGCTGGATGGAAGGGCAATGGGGCATCTCGAGCCGTGAATGGCGTCTGCTGGCGCTGCTGGCCGTGCACGACACCTTGTCGCCTTCCGCACTCGCCGAGCAGGCCCACCTCGACCGACCGCGCACCTCGCGCGCTGTCACGAGCTTGGCGGGCAAGGGGCTGGCAAGACGGCAGGCGCAGCCCCAGGATGGGCGCCGCGCCCAGGTTGGGTTGACGCCCGCAGGAAAGCGGCTGTACGACGACATCTTTCCGCACATCTCCGCACTCAACAGCCGCCTCATGAACGCCATCGACGATGCGACCGCCGCCGTTCTCGATCACGCATTGGAGCAGTTGACCGTGGCGGCCATCAAGGCGAATCGAGAACTGGCGCAAGACGTGCGGGCCAACCGGCAGGCCGGCGGTACGCGCCGGGTGCGTCAGTGGGCGGCCAGGTGAGGCTGCGGACCTGGATGCAGGTCCTGGTGACTCGATCGGCTGAACGACTCGAATCTTCGGCTTCGACGATCAGCGCTCAGCACTTCACTGCGGAACGATCCTCGCGAGACGCATCACGTCGCCCCAGCGCGTGATCTCGCTCGCCAGCAGCGCGCTCGCCTGCTCGGGGGTACTGGCTTGCAGGCGCACGCCGACTGGCTCCAGCACGGCGCGCAGCTTCGGCGCTGCCAGCGCTTGCCGCACCGCCACGTTCAAGCGTTCGATCACCGCCGCCGGCGTGCCGGCCGGTGCGGCGATCGCATTCCACGACTCGACGTGGTAGCCGCCCAGCCCAGCCTGCTGCGCCGTGGGCACCGCTGGCAACGCCGGATTGGGGCGCTCACCGGTCACTGCCAGCAGGCGGATCGCACCCGCACGCACCTGCGGCACCATCGGCCCGACGATCTCGAAGGCCAGGTCGATCTGCCCGCTGCGCAACGCGACCACCACATCGCCGGATGCCTTGTACGGCACCGTCAGCAGCTCGACCCTCGCCACCGACTGGAAGAGCTGCGCTGCCAGGTGCTGCGTGCTGCCGATCGAAATGGTGCCGGCCTTCAACGCACCCGGGTGCTGCCGGGCGAACTGCAGCAGCCCGGTCAGTGACGCGAAGCGCGACGCGGCAGGCACGAATACACCCAGGTCGAAGAAACCGAGCGTGGACACCGGCATCAGGTCCTTCTGCGTGTCGTAGGGCAGCTTCTTGAACAGGCTCACGCTGACCGCGTTGCTGTTGCTCATCAACAGCAGCGTGTAGCCATCGGGCTTGGCCGCAGCCACCGCCTTCGACCCGACGATGCTGCCCGCGCTGGGGCGGTTCTCCACGGCGACCGGCTGCCCGAGCGTCTGTGCCATCGACTCGGCAACGGCACGCGCCGTCAGGTCGGCGATGCCGCGAGGCGCGAACGGCACGATCAGCGTGATCGGTCGTTCTGGATAACGCACTTGCGCGAGCGCGATCCGTGGCAACAGTGATCCCACGGCCGAGGCGACCACGAGGGCGCGGCGGCGAACGGTGCGCGGCGTCGAATCCATCGTCATCGGAAGTTGCAGCGCTTCGGTCCAACGGTCGAATCAATCGGTCTTGACGCTGGCGGCCTTGACGACCTCGGTCCAATGCGGGATCTCGCCGCGATCAGGTCGCCGAAGACCTTCGGCGTATGGGGCATGCCCGCAGCTTCGGATATTCGAAAGTGATGTGCACCGCACTGCCGTTGCCGCCGGAGCTGTAGTTCAACTGCCCCGGCTTCGACTGCGCCGCAGCGATCAACTGCGCCAGCGTCTTGATCGGTGAGTCCGCATCGACTACCAGAATGTTCGGCACCCGTGCCACCCAGGCCACTGGCTCGAAACTCTTGAGCGGGTCGTAGGCCAGCTTCGGATAGAGCGCAGGGTTGACGGCCAAGGTGCCGTTGTGGCCCATCAGCAGCGCGTTGCCCGGGCTCGACCCGCGCCGCCGCGGCCGCGAAGGCACCCAGGCGGCCGAGCAGGATCGCGCGGCGACATCGAGAAGGACGGTTCGGCTGCATCGTGAAATCCAGAGTGGAGTGCGGGTGCAGGTGCGAGTGCGAGTGCGGATTCAGGTGCGGGTTCAAGGCAGCGCCCTACTCGACCGCAATCTTCGCGGCCTTGATGACTCGCGCCCATTTGTGCACGTCCTCGCGCAGGAACGCACTGAGTTGCTGCGGTGTACCGGGCGTGACGACAGCGCCCAGGGACTGCAGACGCTCGCGCACGGCCGGGTCACGCAGCGCCTGTTGCGCTTCGGCGTTCAGCTTGGCGATGATTTCGGGCGGCGTGCCGGCCGGCGCCAGCAGCGCCCACCAGA
>JALYUN010000162.1 GCA_030853725.1 Pseudomonadota bacterium
CTGCAGCACGGCGCGGATCGCGTCGGCTGCCTTGCCGTCCTGCGGCACCGGCCGCGCGGCCGGGTCGGTGACCGCCAGTGGCGCTGCAGCGGCCGCTCCACAAGCGCCGGCGTATGCAAAGCCAACCCCGGCAACGCAGCAGAGCACGACAGTGGCGCGGACGGTCATCGAAGTTCTCCAGAAGCTGCAGCGGGCAACCACCATAACGGCTGATGAATGGGTTCTGCTTCAAACGCCGGAAGCCACCTTCGGCGGCAGGCGCAATGGCAGCAATGCTGCGAACGCGGCCACGCACAGCGCCCCCGAGAACCACAACATGCCGACGCCGTAATCGGCCAGCGCCAGCCCGAACAGCCACGGCGCCAGGCCCTGCAGCAGCCGCCCCGGCAGCACCAGCCAGCCCTGCCGCGCGCCGTAGCCCACCGGGCCGAAGAGCTGCAGCGGCAGGCTGCCCTTGGCGATCGTCAGAATGCCGTTGCCCATGCCGTGCAGCACCGCGAACGGTATCGCCGCAGCCGCGCCGAAGGCCAGCAGCAGCACAGCGCCCAACGGGTGCGACAGCATCGACAGCCGCGCCACCCGCAAGGCCGACAGACGCTGCAGGAAACCGAAGTCCAGCAGCCGCCCCGCCACCTGCGACGGCCCGACCAACGAAGCCGCCAAAACCGTTGCCGCGGCCGTGGCGCCAGCTGCTGCCAGCAGCCCCGGCAGGTGGGCGGCGTACGCGGTGGTCACGAACCAGTGCAACGAAAAGGACAGCGCCAGCAACGGCAACGTGTAGCGCGGCACCAGCAGGATTGCCCCTGCTTCGATCGGCGGTTCGGCAGGTGGTGCGGCTTCCGCCACGCCAACGGCCGGCTGCGTTGCCGGTCCCGGCTCGACCGCAATACCTGGCGCGACCCGCTGCAATCGCGCGTGCAATGGCAAGCCGACCACCAGGTGCAGCACGGCCCAGCCTAGACATGCGAAGCGCCAGCCACCGTGGGCCAGCATCAGCGCCGAAAGCGTCCAGCCCAGCGTGCTGGCAAAGCCGCCCAGCAGCGCAATGCCGGTGATGGCGCGGCGGGCGCTGCTGCCCTGCAACCGCACGACGGTGGCAAAAGCAGCTTCGTACAAGCCGCAACCCATGGCCAGGCCCAACAGCAGCCAGCCCAGCGCCAGCATCCACGGCGCCACCGCAGCAGCCAACAGCAGCAGGCCGGCGGCAAACAAGGCATTGCTGAACATCAGTACCGGCCGGCCCCCGAAGCGGTCGATCGCCCGGCCCGCCAACGGACCGGCCAAGCCCGAGACGAACAACGACACCGAGAACATTGCGAACACCGTGGTCGCAGCCAAGCCGAAGCTTTCAGCCATCGGTGCGGCCAGGATCGCCGGCATGTAGAAGGCCGAAGCCCAGGCCAGCATCTGCGCCGCGCCCAGCGACAACACGGTGGCGCGGGCATGGTTTCGCAGACCTTCGGGACGCGCACGCCGATCTTCGCTATTGGGGCGGCCCGGCGGTGTCAGGGCCACTGTGCCGCCGTGTCGATGCTCGATTGCTGTGGGCCCATCGGCGCGCAGTGTCGCACCGCGCCGGGCCGCTGCGGCACGGCGCAGCACCGTTTGGCCGGACTACCATGTGGATACCCGTTGCAGACACCCTTGCCGCCGAAGGAAGCCCATGGCCAATGAAGACCTTGCCCAACGCCTCGACCTGACCAAGCGCGCTATTGCCCTGGTGCTGGCGGGCGGCCGCGGCAGCCGGCTCTACAACTTGACCGACCGCCGGGCCAAGCCGGCGGTGTACTTCGGGGGCAAGTTCCGCATCATCGACTTCGCGCTGTCGAATTGCCTGAATTCCGGGATTCGCCGCATCGGCGTCATCACCCAGTACAAGAGCCACAGCCTGCTGCGCCACCTGCAACGCGGCTGGGCCTTCTTGAAGAGCGAGATGAACGAGTTCGTCGACCTGCTGCCGGCGCAGCAGCGCATGGACGACGAGAACTGGTACCGCGGCACGGCCGATGCCGTCTCACAGAACCAGGACATCCTGGACGGCTACAACGCCGACTACATCGTGGTGCTGGGCGGCGACCACATCTACAAGATGAACTACGCGCTGATGCTGGCCGACCACGTGGCCAAGGGGCGCGAATGCACGGTGGCTTGCATCGAGGTGCCGCGCATGGAAGCCACCGGATTCGGCGTGCTGCATGTTGACGAGAACTACATGGTCACCGACTGGGTCGAGAAGCCGGCCGACCCGCCTTGCGTGCCCGGCCGCCCCGACGTGGCGCTGGCCAGCATGGGCCTGTACATCTTCAACGCCAAATACCTGTATGCCGAATTGGCACGCGACATGGCCGACCCCGATTCGAAGCACGATTTCGGCATCGACATCTTGCCGCGTGCGGTCAAGCAGGGCATGGTCGCGGCCCACCCCTTCGAGCTGAGCTGCGTCGGCAGCAAGCCCGGCGAAACGGCCTACTGGCGCGATGTCGGCACGATCGATTCGTACTGGGACGCCAACATCGACCTCACCGCCACCGAACCGCTGCTGAACCTGTACGACACGCACTGGCCGATCTGGACCTACCAGCCGCAACTGGCGCCGGCCAAGTTCGTGCACAACCAGGACGACCGCCGCGGCATGGCGGTCGAGTCGCTGGTTTCCGGAGGCAGCATCATCAGTGGCCATGTGCTGCGCTCGGTTCTTTTCTCAGGCGTCAGGGTGCACTCTTTCTCGCACGTCGAATGGTCGGTGTTGCTGCCCGAGGTGCAGGTGGGTCGCCATGTGCGGCTGAAGCGGGTGGTGATCGACCGCGGCTGCCGCATCCCCGACGGCATGGTGATCGGCGAAGACGCCGATGCCGACGCGCGGCGCTTCTTCCGCACCGACAGTGGCATCACGCTGGTGACGCCAGAAATGCTGGACGCCTTGAGTTCATGAGGCCCCCACGCTCCCTGACGGTCGCTGCCCCCCGAGGGGGCGCTCGCCTGCGGCCCGGCAGAGCCGGTTCCGCGGCTCTACTCGGTCCGCGGCATTTGGTCGCTCGTCCGACGATGGCGAATTGATGAATATCCTGACCGTGCCCACGAAGCCGATCGCCGGTCAGAAGCCTGGCACGTCGGGGTTGCGCAAGAAGGTCGCCGTGTTCATGGAACCCGGCTACCTCGAAAACTTCGTGCAGTCGATCTTCGATGCGCTCGAAGGTTCTGCCGGGGCAACGCTGGTCGTCGGCGGAGACGGCCGCTTCTACAACGACCGCGCCATTCAGATCATCGTGCGCATGGCGGTCGCGAACGGTTTCGCGCGTGTGCTGGTGGGGCAAGGCGGCATCCTGTCGACCCCGGCTGCCAGCGCCGTGATCCGCGGCCGCAAGGCTTTCGGCGGCATCGTGCTGTCTGCCAGCCACAACCCGGGCGGCCCGGACGGCGACTTCGGCATCAAGTACAACGCCGGGAACGGCGGGCCGGCGCCCGAAAAACTGACCGACACGATCTACCGCCACACCCAGACGCTGACGCGCTATTTGACGCTGGACACGCCCGACATCGACCTGTCGGTGCAGGGCGAAACCGCGCTCGGCAACGCTACGGTGCAGGTGATCGACCCGGTGGCGGAACACCTGGACCTGCTGGCCACGCTATTCGACTTCGAAGTCATCGACCGGATGCTGGCGCAGCCTGGCTACCGGATGTGCTTCGACGCCATGCACGCGGTCACCGGCCCCTACGCCCACGCGCTGTTCGACGAGCGTCTGCATGCATCCCCGGGGTCGGTGATGAACGGCACCCCGCTGCCCGACTTCGGCGGTGGACACCCGGACCCGAACCCGGTCTACGCCGCCGACCTGGTCGCGCTGATGCGCGGCGCCACCACGCCAGATTTTGGTGCCGCCAGCGACGGTGACGGCGACCGCAACATGATCGTCGGCCGCAACTTCATCGTTACCCCGAGCGACAGCCTGGCCGTGCTGGCCGCCAATGCCAGGCTCGTGCCCGGCTACGCCGCTGGCCTGAAAGGCGTCGCACGCTCGATGCCCACCAGCGCTGCGCTCGACCGCGTGGCGGAGTCGCTTGAGATTCCCTGCTTCGAGACCCCCACCGGCTGGAAGTATTTCGGCAACCTGCTGGACGCCGGGCGCATCACGCTGTGCGGCGAGGAAAGCGCCGGCACCGGCAGCAACCACGTGCGCGAGAAAGACGGCCTGTGGGCCGTACTGTTCTGGCTCAACATCCTGGCGGTGCGGCGCCTGTCGGTCGAAGCGGTGGTGCGCGATCACTGGCAGCGCTTCGGCCGCAACGTCTATTCGCGTCACGACTACGAAGGCATCGACAGCGAGGTGGCAGCCTTGCTGATGTCGGAGCTGGAAGCCGCATTACCCACGCTGCCGGGCACCGCACTGGCCGGCAGCCAAGTCGAATGGGCCGACAACTTCGCCTACACCGACCCGATCGACGGCTCGGTCAGCCGCAACCAGGGCATCCGCGTGGCCTTGCAGGACGGCGCGCGGATCGTCTACCGGCTCTCGGGCACCGGCACCGAAGGCGCCACGCTGCGGGTCTATCTGGAACGCTTCGAGCCCGATGCCGCGCGGCACGACCTGCCGGCACAGCAAGCGTTGCACAGCCTGATCGAGGCGGCTGACGAATTGGCCGGCATCCGGCGCCACACCGGGCGCACGGCGCCCACCGTCATCACCTGAAGTTTTTGGGAGCGTGAGCACAAGGCCATGAGGATCACTGTCATGGGCACCGGCGGCGTCGGTGCTACTTTCGGCGCGCGGCTCGCCACGGCGGGTTGCGATGTCAGCTTCGTCGCCCGCGGTCGCCACGCAGCAGCCATCCGCGAGCACGGTCTGCGGGTCGAAAGCGCGCTCGGCAATCTTCATTTGCAAGACGTGCAGGTCACGGACCACCCGGCCACGATCGGCAGTACCGACCTAATATTGCTAACGGTCAAACTGTGGGATACCGAAGCCGCGGCGCAAGCCATCCGGCCGCTGGTGGGGCCGGAAACGGTCGTGATCTCGCTGCAAAACGGCGTGCTGAAAGACGATCTGCTGCGGCACGCGCTGGGGGCCGAGGCGGTGGCCGGCGGCGTTTGCTACATCGCGGCCGGCATCGTCGAACCCGGCCTGGTGCGCCACACCGGCACGATGGCGCGGCTGGTGTTCGGTGAACGCAACGGACAGCGCAGCGAGCGCCTGGCGCGCTTTGCCGCGGCCTGCGAGCGCGCCGGCATCGACCACGAAATCAGCCCCGACATCGACCGCACCACCTGGGAGAAGTTCGTGTTCCTGGTGGGCATGTCGGGCTGCACGGCAGCGATGCGCGCGCCCATCGGCCGCATCCGAGAACACCCGGCTTCGCGTGCGTTTCTGCGCGCCACGATGGCCGAAGTCGAAGCTGTGGCGCGCGCCGAAGGCATCGCCCTGCCGCCGGACTACGCCGCCAACCGGCTCGCCTTCTGCGACCAGTTGCCGAGCGGCATGAGCTCGTCGATGGCGGGCGACCTGGAGCGCGGCCACCGGCTCGAAGTGCCGTGGCTCAGTGGCGACGTGATGGCGCGCGGCGAGCGGCTGGGCATCGCCACGCCCTGCAACCGCGCGGTCAACGACATTCTGGCGGTGCACGCCGCCGGCAAAGGCGGTTGAAAATGCCCCCAAGCTCACTGCGTTCGCAGACCTCCGAGGGGGCGCTCTGTTCCTCCGGGACGGCCGAGCGGAACTGACGATGTGCCTGGCCGCCTGGTCGGTGGCCCAGCATCCGGGCTTTCCGTGGGTCATCGCCACCAACCGGGACGAGTACTTCGACCGCGCTGCGGCGCCGCTGGCCTGGTGGCGTCCGCAGCCGGACGCAGCGCCGATCCTCGGCGGGCGCGATCTGCTCGCTGGCGGTACCTGGCTCGGGCTTTCTGCCGAAGGCGGCTTCGCGCTGGTGACGAATGTGCGCGGGACGCAAGCCGCTGACGCCACGCTGGCCTCGCGCGGCGAGTTGGTGACCGCCAGCCTCGCCATCGGCGCCGACGACCAGGTGGCGCTGGCTGCGTTGGCGAGCGTGCCACGCAACGGCTTCAACCTGCTCCGCGCCGACTTGCGTTCCGCCGACGGCATCTGGGTCACCAATCGGCCCTTCGATCAGCGGCGTTTCGGCAGCGGTATGCACGGCCTGTCGAACGCCGCGCTCGACACGCCCTGGCCCAAGGTGCGCCAGCTCAAGCAGCGCCTGGCCGCTGCCGTGGTGGGCGCCGACT
>JALYUN010000167.1 GCA_030853725.1 Pseudomonadota bacterium
CGACCGACCCGCGCACCGCCGCCGTGGTGGCGGTGGCGAACCTGCGTGCCGCGCGGGACGGGCAACCGGTGGCGTACCCGGTCGAACGCGGCAGGGGTTACTGATTCAGGGCGATGCTTTGATAGGCTGGCATGGGTCGTTTCACTGACCGCCGGTTGCCGTGGCCAGCAGGGTACCGCGCTCGCCTCCGACCCATGCCGTGAAAGCGTCCGCCGCTGCGACCGACCCAAGCTGCGCGTCGTGCCGCTGGCCTGAACCTGCCAAGTGTCACCGCCTTCATGGGTGGCGAGCAGCAGACCGTTGCCGCCGACTGCCCAGCCGTGGCGGGCGTCGCCGCACGCCAGGTCGTTCAGAAGGAACCCGGTCTCTGGAAGAGCGGAGGCTGCGGACCAAGTGCGTCCGCCGTCGACCGTTCTCAACGCCGTCGATGCGATGCCCCCGCGCGGCCCGGCATCACCCGAGTACAAGCAGCCAGCCGGGTTGGGCGTCGAAGAAATGAATCTGCCGCAGTTGGGTGTGCGTAACCGGTGCTTGCCCGTGAAGCCAGGTCTGCCCGCCATCACTCGTAAACAAGACGTTGCTGCCGCTGGCGACGGAAACGCCGTTCTGCGCGTCGCTGAAGTACAGCCGCCCCAGTTCCAAACTGACAGGCGGTGAGAGCGGTGTCCGTGTGGAACCGCCATTGGTCGTGCTGCTGTATGCGCTGCTGCAGGTGCCGGCGTTGCTGGCATCGGAGCACACCCGCGTCGTCAGCTAGGCATGCAGCGCATCGATAGCAAACACCTCGTTCGGCTGGCCCACCGTGCCGGCCATCCGCAGCCAGGTCAGACCGCGGTCGGTCAAGCGCCACACGCTGCCGTCGGCCGGGCCCCCGCGGGTTGCATCTTTGGTGAACTGCAGGCTGGTCCACGTCAGCTGCGGGTTGGAAGCCTGTGGCGCCCAGGTGCGGCCTCTGTCTTCGGTGCGCAGGAAGGCCCCGCTGCTGTCGGCAGCCAACCCCTGGCGGGCATCGAAGAACCACAAGTGATCGATCGTTGCCTGCGTGGCACTCGGCTGGCCCCCGGGTATGAGCGTCCAGTGGGTTCCACCATCGGCAGGGGTGTACCAGTGATCAGAGAGCGCATTGCTCCCGAAGCTGGCCAGCAGGTGCCCGTCGCGTCTGTCGATGCGGGTCAGCAGCGCGCCGTCTTCGGGCAGGCGCAGCGGTTGAACGGCGGCGTCGCCGTCGTCGAACCAAAGGGCGTCGGGCGAGCCCCGTGGCGCCAGCATCCAGCCAACGGCGTCGAGCCGCCACACCCCGCACGCAATATCACCATCGATGGGTGGCTTAACTTTGTCCCAGGTGTGACCACCGTCGTTGCTCTTCGCACGCTGCCATGAGGATGGCAGCCCCGGGTACGCATAGGGGAAGAAGGTGGCCCAGGCCTCGCTGGCCGATCGGTAGCCGATCCCTGCCACCCGCCGGCTGAGGCTGTCGGCCGGCGGCTCGACGACGACCGTGCGCCAAGTGCGGCCGGCGTCGGTACCGCGGCTGAGCGTTTGCGCCCACGCAGCCCGATTCACGTCGAAATTCGACGGTATCAGCATCAACAGGTCGGTGTCTTCCTGCAGGACGGGGCGCGCGTTCTGATAGCCCGAAGTGATGCAACACGGTGCGGCTCCGACCGCGGTCAGGCCCAGATCGCGCGAAACCCGGACATCGCCAACTACGCTATATCCGGATTCGACCTGGGGCAGGCTCCACAGTGCGCGATCCGCGGTGACGTCGGTCACCACCAGCGCCGCTTCGCGCCAGTTCTTGCCGCCGTCGCTGCTGAGAGGGTGAGGTTGGCAAAGTAGTTGGGGTAGCCGACGCGGCTGTACTGCCGGAATCCGGTGACGACGATCGTCTGGCGGTCGAGCAGCCACACGCGCCTGACCCAATACATCGGCAGTTCGGCTGGGGAAACCCAGGTGGCGCCACCGTCTTCGGTGCGCAGCAGTCGGCCTGGATAGCTGAAAACGGCCACGCCGACGAGCGCGTCGGCGAAACGCACGGTGTGCAGATTCTCAGGCCCACCGGGCCCGGTGGGCCCGCTATGGGCCGACCATCGGCGCCCCCGTCGTGGGTGGCGACGAGGGTGTTGCCCGGCCCCACGGCGAAGGCGGTCTGGGCGTCGACGAGCACCGCATCGCTCAGGTCGCGTGCGAACGGCAATGGCCGCTACAGCACCAACCCGACTGCGCCGCCCCGCTGCAGACCCGGTCTTGTGTCAGGGCGTAGGCGCGCACTGACAGGCGCGCTTGCGCGACGCGGGTGTCGGCGCCGCCGTTGCCGATCGTCAACGTCACGTCGTAGTAGCCGCCGCGGCTGTAGGCGTGCGCGGGCTGGGCATCGGTGCTGCTGCTGCCGTCGCCGAAGTCCCAGCGCAGCGTCCAGCCGGTCTGTGTTGGCCCGAGGCTCGATTGCCATTGCACGGTGGTGCCGGTCTCGGCCTGTGCCGGGCCGGTGACACTCAGCGAAGTGGGGAGCGCGCCCGCCGGCGGTGGGGTGCATTGATCAGCACCACCACCACAGCCTGCAATCGATATCAGCAGCAGCAAGCACAGCAGGATGGCTCCGAGGCGATTTCGCCCAGGTACCTGCTCCGTGCGGCCCACTGCGTGCTCCTGGCTTCGATCTGGTCAGCACCTTAACTGTGACCGGTCGAACGGACAGTGATCGGCATCACAGGCCGGGAAGCCTCCGGCCCCACGCGCGGCGGCTCGAAGTCTCCTTTGTCTAGACGCCAGAGCCGGTCCGCAACGCGAGCCGCCGCGCAGGACTTTGCATCTCTACTGCCATCAACACCAGCCGCCGCAGCGCGGCCCACGCGTCCAGCGGCCAGTCGGGGTGCTTCAGGCCCTTGACGATGCCGTCGCAAATGCTGGCCGCATGGACAAGCTGTGTCAGCCGCGGGCCATTCAGCGATGGCAGCAAGCGCTCGAACAGCTTTTCTTTCGCGCCCCAAACACGCGCCTCCCGCAATGCCAGCGGCAGGGGCCGGCCTTCGTCGAGCAGGGCGCGGGCGCGCGCCAGCGCACGGCATTCGTCAGACAGCGTCCAGTGCACCAGCACGGCAGCTTCGCCTTCGGCCTGTAGCGCGTCGAGCATGCGCAGCGCACGCGCGGTCTGGCCGGTCCAGATGGCTTCCGACAGCTTGGGCAGGTCGTAACGGGCCACGTCCAGCACCGCCGCTTCGATCTGCTCGAAGACGAGCTCGCCCGGCGGGTGCAGCAGCGCCAGCTTCTGCATTTCCTGGTGCGCGGCCAGCAGGTTGCCTTCGACGCGGTCGGCGAAGAAGGCGAGCGTGCGCTGCCCCGCCTCGCCTTCGGCGACACGCTGGCCCTGGCGCGCCAGCCGTTGCGCGAGCCAGGCCGGAAGCTGACGTCGATCGGGCGTTTCCACGCGCAGGGTGACGCCGGCGCTGGTGAGTGCGCTGAACCAAGCCGCCTTCTGTTGCGCGTAGTCCAGCCGCGGCAGTTGCACCAGCGTCAGCACACCGTCTTGCAAGGCGTTGCAGTAGCGCAGCAGTGCTTCGGAGCCGTCCTTGCCCGGCTTGCCGGACGGAATGCGGATGTCGATGATCTGCGAAGCCGAAAACAGCCCGGGCGCCTGCGCCGCGCCCAGCACCGCGCTCCAGTCGAAGTGAGCGCCACTGACGCTGAAGACGGTGCGATCGTCGAAGCCCCGGGCCCGCGCCGCAGCGCGGACCGCGTCGGCCGCTTCCTGCGCCAGCAGCGGCTCGTCGCCGTGGATCGTGTACAGCGGCTGCAGGCCGCGCGCCAGGTGCGCGTCGAGTTGCTCGGGGCGCAGTTGCACCGGCGCCTACGGGTTGATCGCCGCCAACCGGCTCAGCACTTGCAGCGCCAGGTCGTTCTGCATTTCGCGGTAAAGCTCACCCTCTTCGAACTCCTTGGCCAGCGCCTGCGACTCGTTGTAGCTCAGCGAGCGCGTCAGCAGCAGCTCGGCCTTCGGCAACAAGACCTGGCCGTCGGGGCGCTGGGCCCTGAAGGCGAACTTCAGCCGCAACTCAAACTCGCGCACCTGCGCCGCAGCGGTGGTCGCGACGACGCTCTTCTCGCGCAGGTCGGTCAGCGCCAGCAGCACCACATCGGCCCGGTCGGGGGACTCCAGCACCTTGACCTGTGCCGAGAGCCGCAGCCGCAGCTCTTCGGCCAGCGGCGATCGCGGTGCGAAGCCGACGAGTGCGATGCTGCTGAAGTTCAGCCGCGCCGGCTGCCGCAGTTTGAAACCGCAGGCTGACAAGCCGAGGACTGGCGTCAAGAGCGGCGCCAGCAGCGCAAGGGCCGCGCCGCGGCGGGACCAGCCGCGGCGCCCGCGGCCGTCAGACGACGACATTGACCAGCCGCCCCGGCACCACGATCACTTTGCGCGCCGGCTTGCCTTCGCCGAAGCGCTGGAACTCCGGCGTGGCCAGGGCCGCGGCCTCGATCGCTTGCCGGTCGGCGCCAGCGGGCACGCGGATCGCGCCCCGGTGCTTGCCACCGATCTGCAACACCAGCTCGATCTCGTCCTGCACCAGTGCGGCTTCGTCGACCAACGGCCATGGTGCGTCCAGGATCGGACCGAGTGCTGCCGAATAGCCGAGCGATTCCCACATCACGTGCGTGATGTGCGGCGCTGCCGGGTACAGCGTGCGCAGCAAGATGCCCATCGCTTCGCGCTGCACGGCTGCCGCACCGGCCTGCTCGCCGTTAGCCGGCTTGGCGTCTTCCAGCGCATTCAACATCTTCATCGCGCCCGAGATCACCGTGTTGTATTGCAGGCGTTCGAAGTCGTGGGTGACCTGGCGCAGATGCAGGTGAATCTCGCGCCGCAGCGTGGCCGCAGCAGGGCCGGCGCTGACTGTGGCGTCGCGTCCTGCGCTCGGAGCCGGGCTCGCGCCGACCGCCGGTGCCAGCCGGGTGCCTGCTGCCCACAGCCGCCGCAGGAAACGGAAGCTGCCTTCGGCGCCGCTGTCGGACCAGGCCGCGCTCTGGTCGGGCGGGCCGGCGAACATCGTGAAGACGCGCGCCGTGTCGGCGCCGAAGCGGGCAATGATGTCTTTGGGTTCGACCAGGTTGTTCTTGCTCTTGGACATCTTCTCGATGCCGCCCAGCATCACCGGCAACCCGTCTTCACGCGCCGTAGCGCCGATCGGGTGGCCCTTGTCGTCGGTCTGCACGTCGACCTCGCCCGGGTAGAACCAGCGCCGTTTGCTGCCGGCGCCGTCGGCGTCGCGGTAGTAGCACTCGTTGAGCAGCATGCCCTGCGTGAACAGCTTGGTGAAGGGTTCGCCGAAGTTCACCAGGCCGATGTCGCGCATCGCCTTGGTCCAGAAGCGTGCGTACAGCAGGTGCAACACCGCGTGTTCGATACCGCCGATGTACTGGTCCATCGGCATCCAGTAGTCGTTGCGCGCGTCGACCATCGCGTCGGCGCTGTCGGGGCAGCAATAGCGCATCACATACCAGGCCGAGTCGACGAAGGTGTCCATCGTGTCGGTCTCTCGCCGCGCGGGCCGGCCACACTGCGGGCAAGCCACGTTGACGAAGGCCGCGCACTGGTTCAGTGGGTTGCCGCTGCCGTCGGGCACCAGGTCTTCGGGCAGCAGCACCGGCAGCTGATCCAGCGGTACCGGCACCGAGCCGCAACCCGGTGCGCCGGCGCTGCCGTCGCAGTGGATGATCGGGATCGGCGTGCCCCAGTAGCGCTGGCGGCTGATGCCCCAGTCGCGCAGGCGCCAGGTGGTGGTCTTGTCGCCCAGGCCGGCTTCGGCCAGCGCTCGCGCGATCGCATCCACTGCGCGGTCGTGTTCCAGGCCGCTCCAGTGGTGCGAGTTGACGGTGACGCCGCCTTGCTTGTCGGCGTACCAGTCCTGCCAGCGCGTGTCGTCGAAGTGTTCGCCGTCGACATGGATCACCGGCAGGATGCGCAAGCCGTACTTGACGGCGAATGCGAAGTCACGCTCGTCGTGCGCCGGCACGCCCATCACGGCGCCGTCGCCATAGCCCATCAGCACATAGTTGCCGACCCACACCGGCACCGGCTGGTGCGTCAACGGGTGGATCACGAACAGTCCCAGCGGGCGGCCTTCCTTTTCTTTGGCGGCCAGTTCGGCTTCGGTGGTGCCGCCGTGGCGGCAGGCTTCCAGGAAAGCAGCGACCTCTGGCTGCGTGCTGGCCGCCAGCAGCGCCAACGGGTGCTCGGGCGCCACCGCGCAGAAGCTCACCCCCATCAGCGTGTCGATGCGGGTGGTGAAGACATGCAGCTTGCCATCCTGAACCGCCGCACCGTCGGCATCTTTGATCTGGTGCGGAAAGGCGAAGCGCACGCCCTGGCTCTTGCCGATCCAGTGCGACTGCATCAGACGCACGCGTTCGGGCCAGCCCTTCAGATAGTCGGGCGCCTCGGGGTCGGCCACGTTGGCCAGCAGTTCCTCGGCGTACTGCGTGATTGCGAAGTAGTAGCCCGGAATCTCGCGCCGTTCGACCACCGCGTTGCTGCGCCAGCCGCGCCCGTCGACCACCTGCTCGTTGGCCAGCACCGTCTGGTCGACCGGGTCCCAGTTGACGACCTGGGTTTTCTTGTAGGCCACGCCTTTTTCCAGCATCTTGAGAAAGAACCACTGGTTCCACTTGTAGTAGCTCGGGTCGCAGGTGGCGAGCTCGCGGCTCCAGTCGACCGCCAGGCCCAGCGGCCCCATCTGCGCCTTCATGTCGGCGATGTTGGCGCGGGTCCATTGCGCCGGCGGCACGTGGTTGGCGATGGCGGCGTTCTCGGCCGGCAGACCGAAGGCATCCCAGCCCATCGGCATCAACACATTCAGGCCCTTCATCCGCAACTGCCGCGCCATCATGTCGTTGATGGTGTAGTTGCGCACATGGCCCATGTGCAGTTTGCCGCTGGGGTACGGCAGCATCGAACAGGCGTAGAACTTCGGCTTGGCCGTGTTTTCGGTAACGGCGTAGGCGTCCATCGCAGCCCAGTCGGCCTGGGCTCGCGCTTCGATCTCGGCGGGCTTGAATTCGGTGTGCATGGCAGGGCAGTCGCAGGCGGCTCTCGGGCGGCGCGATTATAGGAAGCGACCCGGCGCTACCCAGCCAGGCAGCGAGGTGGGTGGAGCCGATCGATCGGTCAGGCCCTGCACCCCCCAGTTGCGTACTTTCGTTGGCAGGTGCTATGCCGGACAATCGCGTTCGTCGGCGGATCCGGCCGCTGGCTTCGGATGTGCTTTGCTGCCGGTTTCAGGCAGTTTAGAAGTGGAATCGACGCTGGTCGTCGCTACTTTCGGTTTTGGCACGCCGCCTTGGGCTACCGTGTCGACGCGCAGGTGCCACGCAGGCCGTGGGCAAGTTGGGAGATGGAAATGAACGACAGCACTGGACAGCACGGCCCGCAGGCCCCTCAGAATTCGCAAGCCCTCGGGCTTACGGCGTTGCAACGGCGACGTCTCTTGCTGCGTGGGGTCGGAAAGGGCGGCGCGGTGCTGGCAGCGGCGGTTCCGTTGGCCAGCTTCGCCAATGCGCCGATCCTCAAAACCGATCCAGAAAAAGGGCAGGCGCACCTGTGTTCGGTTTCCGGCATGGGGTCGGTGCTGGTTTCCAGCAGCGTCGTCACGGGCATTTGCAAGGGGCAAACGGCCGCCTATTGGCACAACGCTCCCTCATGGCCCGCGTTCACGGCACGTGGTCAGAACGTCACCAGCGACACCAAGTGGTACATGGTTTTCGGCGGTGGCAATTCCGGCAACGCGGCGTTGACGTTCAAAGAATTGCTGGCGCCCGACTTCACAGGCCCCAAGCAGATTTGGGTCCGCGCGATGTTGAATGCCGCGGCCGGCTACCCGGCGTCTTTTCCGTACGATCCCGCACAAGTCCTGGCGATGTACAACGACGCGCCCAATCGCGCAACGGCGCAGTCCTTCTTCAAGAACTGGGTCTGAAGCCGGTCGCCGCAGCGACGCTTCAAGCCTGAAGTCCGCGACGAAGCAAAGAAGCGCGCCGCATGGAGCGCGCGCCATTGTTTCCAAACGTGGCCGATTCGGTCTGCTGGCAACTGCACCCGCTGGCACGCTTGCATTGGCGTCGCTGGGGCGATTCTTGGGTGGTGTACGACGAGGCTTCCGGCCTAGCCCACAGCCTGGACACCTTGCGGGCCACCACGCTGCTGCTGTTGGAAGAAGCACCGGCCACATCGACGGCACTGGCACACGGCGTCGAAGCCGAACTGCAGACCGGCGATCCGACGCGCCTGGTGGCGATGATGGTGTCGGTGCTGGCGGATCTGGAAGGCGTCAGATTGGTCGGCCATGCGGCCCCTGCACATGAAGTTGCGTGAGCTCGACAGGGCGGAGGTCGGCCGCCGCCTCCGCACCCGCGGGTTGGGGTTGCGCACCGGGCCTTTTGCGTTTCGGATCCGCGCCGATTCGCTGCTGGTGCTAGACGGCCTGCGGCTTCTCTATGCCGAACACCCACTGCTCGAAAACGACGCGTTCGCTGACTTCCAGGTCGACCTGATCGAAGCGCGCGGCCCACGCCGCTGGTGGCGCCCGCAGGTGAACTTCGTCTTCGACGGCCAGCGTCCTTTTTCCCCTTTGCCTGCGGCGCAGGCCTATGCGCTGCTGGAGTGGGCCATGAACTGGTGCATCTCTTCGCAGGTTCACAGCAATCTGAACCTGCACGCGGCGGCACTGGAGCGCGGTGGGCGCGGGCTGATCCTGCCGGCGCCGCCCGGGTCGGGGAAAAGCACGCTTTGCGCCGGCCTGACGCTGCGGGGCTGGCGTCTGCTGTCCGACGAGTTGGCGATGGTCTCGCCGCAAGACGGCTGGATTACGCCGCTGGCCCGTCCGGTCAGTCTGAAGAACGCCTCGATCGACGTGATCCGGGCTTTCGAGCCAGCCGCGGTGCTGAACCGCCCGACGCATGACACCGTCAAGGGCACGGTCAGCCACATGCAGGTGCCGCCGGCGCACGTGGCGCGTGCGGCTGAACGCGTGGTGCCGCAGTGGGTCGTATTCCCGCGCTATGTGCCCGGTGCGGATGCCGAACTGACGCCGCGATCGAAGGCCGACAGCCTGATCGAGCTGGGTCGCAACGGCTTCAACTACAGCGTGCTCGGGCTCGCCGGTTTCGAGACGCTCGCGACGTTGGTCGACGCTTGCGACTGCTACGACTTCCGCTACAGCCGGCTCGAAGAAGCGGCGCAGCTGTTCGAGCGCCTGGCTGCGCAACCGGCGCCGCAGCCACGGGCAGAGCTGCTGGCGGTGGCCGCATGAAAGCCGATCTGCTCAGCGCCGTCTGGGCCGACCGCAGCCAGCGGCCGCAGTTCAGCAACCCGCAATGGGAAGCGGTGCTGGGC
>JALYUN010000178.1 GCA_030853725.1 Pseudomonadota bacterium
AGTTCGGACCGCCGACCTGGCCGTTGGCGCACTGGCTTCCCGAGGGTGCCCGCGCGGTCGTGGTGGCGCCGCATCCGGACGACGAGGTCATCGGCTTCGGCGGTCTGCTGGCCGCACATGCCCGCCGCGGCGGCAGCACCTGCCTGCTGGCGGTGACCGATGGTGAAGCCAGCCATCCGCATTCCCGACGTTGGAGTGAATCGGCACTGGCTGCCGAACGGCGGCGCGAACGATGCGAAGGCCTGTCGCAGCTGGGGCTCGGCCGGCCCGATACGGATGCCGCATTCGACCGTGACCGAGCCCGCCCGTCCTGGCGCAGTGAGGAAGCCACCACCGATCCCGTCTGCACCCTGCACCGTTGCGGCCTGCCTGACGGCCAGGTTGAGCGGCATGTCAGCGAACTGGAAGCAGCGATCGCCGCGCATCTGCGCCCGGGCGATGTGCTGTTGACGACCTGGCGGCTGGATGGCCACCCGGACCACGAAGCCACGGGCGCCGCGGTGGCGCGCGTGGTTGCGCGCAGCGGCCACCGCTGCATCGAGGCGCCGGTGTGGATGTGGCACTGGGCACGCCCCGACGATCCGAAGGTGCCGTGGTCGCGCCTGGCCGGCCATGTGCTGGACGACCGCGCCGGCCATGTCAAGCAGAAGGCGCTGGCCGCGCATCGCACGCAGCTCGAGGCCGAGGGGGAGGGTGAGGACCACGGGGATGAGCCCTGGCACCGCCCCGGTGGCGAGCGCCATTCACCGGTGCTGGGCTCGCAGATGGTCCTGCGCGCCGCGCGTCGCACCGAATGGTTCTTCGACAACCCGCAACCGACCTCGGCCCGATGAACGAGCCTGTCTACAACAGCTTGACGCCCGCCTATTTCGAAGGCGTCTATGCCGCCAGCGAAGACCCCTGGAAGTTCGAGACCAGCGCCTACGAACGCAGCAAATACGACCGCACGCTGGCGGCGTTGCCGCGCGCCGAATTCGAAAGCGCTCTGGAGATCGGCTGCTCCATCGGCGTGCTGACGCGGCGTCTGGCGCTGCGGTGCGGGCGTCTGCTGGCGGTGGATGTCAACGACACCGCGTTGCAGATTGCGCGCCGCCAGGCAGCTTCCACCACCCACATCGACTGGCAGCAGATGCAAGTGCCGGCCGTGTTGCCCTCAGGCCGGTTCGACCTGATCGTGGTGTCTGAAGTGGCGTACTACTGGTCGGCCGCTGACCTGACGCGCGCTGCCGACTGGATGGTGCACGCCCTGAAGCCGAACGGCACGATCGTGCTGGTGCATTGGACCGATCCGGTGCCCGACTATCCGTTGACCGGTGACGATGTCCACCGGCACTTCATCGACCGTGCGGCAATGGGCCAGCTGCGCCACCGCTACGGTGAATGGCACCCGCGCTATCGGCTCGATGTCTTCGACCACCCCGGAGTCGAGCCGCCCGAAGACGAAGCGCCTTGAACGATCGATGGCGCCAGACTCACCGCCAGATCCGCCACTGGAAGCACAGCCAGGCGAGCCGCCAGACGAACCGCCAGACGCAGCGCGGCCATCGCCTGTGACAGCGGTTCGAGATCGCCCTCGCGATGGCGTTTGTGGGTCGCCGCGGTTTCCAGATCGTTCCAAAGTGAACCGAAGCCATCGGCCTGCGCCACGCGATCCGCGACCTCTGCATGCGGCAGACCCAAACCTGCGGCCACGGTGCCCTGCAGCGCCGGATCGGTTGCGCCCTGGGGCCAGGCCTTGCGCAATCGATGCCGGGCCTGCAGCATCGTTTGCCAGTGCAGTGCGCGCAGCACCAGGGGGTCGGGCAGATCGCGAGCGGCGTCGTCGAGGGCGTCTGAATGGGCTTTGGCTTCGGCCTGCGCCCACTGCCGCAACTGCCACGAAAGGCCCACCGATGCGCGCCCGTCGAGCCGGCTCGACGTGCGCACCCGCACACGCGGCGAATGCCGCACACGGCGGTCGGCTCGTTGCAACGCCCGCACCAACGCCATGTCTTCCAGCACATCGACTTTCGGCATGCCGCCCGCAGCCCGATAGGCTTCGGCTGTCACGGCCAGACTCGCGCCGAAATGCTGGTGGTGGCGCGGCCAGGGGTCGTGGCCGTCGGGGTCGATCAGGCTTGCGAGCCGGCTCTGCAGCAAGGCATGGGTGGCATCGGCTCGTTGCATCCGCAAGGCTGCAGGGCCGAGCCCGGCGCAGTCGTCGGTAAGGATGCGGCCGCCGACCGCATCGGCGCCCTGGTCGATCTCGTCGAGGATGCCTTGCAACCAGTCGGGCTCGACCCGGGTGTCACCGTCGGTGCTGGCGATCACGCCGCGCGGGTGACCCGCCAACTGCAGCCGGCGACAGGCTTCGTCGAACAGCTGCCCGCGCGCATAGCCGACATTGGCCAGCGGCTGCGGCAGGTCGGCTTCCACCACGTGCAGCCCCAGTGACGGCTGCCGCTGTGCCACGGCCCGGGCGCGTGCCGCGGTGTCGTCGCTGCAGTTGTTGGCCAGCACGACGATCTCGAAGCGTGGCGTTTCACCGGCCGCGCTGCGAGCGCCGGTCGACAGAATCTGCGTGGCCAGTGCCTGCAGCGCGGTGTCGATGCCGGCGGCTTCGTCGCGCACCGGCATCACCACCACGCAGCGCAAGTCGGCAGGCGGTGGTGGCAGAGCGCGCCACAACGGCAACGCGCCGTCATCAGCCGGCAACAGATGACCCGGCAGGTCGGAGGAGTCCGCCGGGTCCGGCGCACCCTGATGCAACATCGGCAGGGG
>JALYUN010000095.1 GCA_030853725.1 Pseudomonadota bacterium
GTGGTGCGCCGACCGCTTGACCTGAGGTTGCGCAATCAAATCGAGGTTCTCAAGGCGACCTTGCTGCGCAGCGCAACGATCACTCCAGCTTGGCCGGCACCGAGAACGGTTTGCCGGCATCCACCACGAACATGATCAGGGCCGTCAGGTCCGTCGAGCCACTGTTGAATACCTGCATGGCCAACCCCGCCTCGTGTCCGTTCATGCTGTGGCCGGCTTCGACCTGCACCGCGCCGTGCGGCGTGCGTTGTCCGAGCTCGCCCGAGATGACATAGAAGGCTTCCGATCCCGGATGCGAATGAACGGGCGTCTCGGAACCCGGGGGCCCGGACCCCTGGTTCACACGCAGCAGGTACTCGGACGCCGGGACGGTCGGCACCGGTCCGATCTCGGCCAGCTTGGTGCCGCCCGGCGTCGAAGCGCCCATCGGGCCCAGCGTCAACACCCATACCTTGCCGGCGACTTCGACGATCAGCGAGGTCGTCGTCTCGTACCGGACCGACGCCGGATTCCACCCGTCAGGGCCGACCGCGGCCTTGGCATCGGGCAGGGTCTGGAAGGTCTCGACCCGCCAGTAGAGCGGCCCGGCAGGCAGATCCTTGACCTTCTTTTGCGCCAGCGGCTTGACCGAATAGGGCGCGGTCGCGGCAGCGGTCGACAAGGTCGGCCAGGTGACCGCGCAGGCCACCACTACAAAAGCGACGAATTTTTGAAAACGGGCGTGCAGTCTCATGATCTCTCCTGTGATTCGAGCATTCCAAGGGTCGCAGTCGTCCACGGCCGCTCGAAGCCGTCGCCGGGACGGCTGGCGGCCTGGCGCTCGGTTCGGTGCGTCGCTGGATCTGGCGAGGGGTGTAGAACGCACCATCGACCAATGACGATAAGTTCACGGGCGAACTGACGGTGCGCGCCGAGGTCGAGGCGATCGAGACGGTCAGGGCAGACACCAGAGGTTCTCCTGCGACAGAAGACGTATCGAGCCTAGCCGCGCGACCCCGGCAAGTCCCTTTCAAACGATGAGCTTTCGATGAGGAAGCGATGACTGAAGCTTCAGAGTCGGCTTTCACGGCGCCCATCGACGTGGCGCACGTGCCATGGCACATCGGGGCGTGGCAAGTCGCGCCCGCCCTGAACCAGATCGCGCGCGGTGACCAGGTCGTTGCGCTGGAACCCAAGGTGATGGCGCTGCTGGTGGCTCTGGCCAGCCGCGCCGGCGGCGTGCTGAGCCGCGACGATCTGATGGCTGCGGTCTGGCCGGGCGTGGTCGTTGGCGACAACGCGCTGACCCAGGTCGTCATCAAGCTGCGCAAGGCGCTCGGCGACACGGCGCGCGAGCCGAGCTATGTGCAGGCGATCGCGAAGAAAGGCTACCGGTTGATGGCGCCGGTGCGGCGGGCCGGCGAGTCGACGGCAGCAACGCCAACCTCGGAACCATCGTCGGCACCAGAGCCGTTGCCGTCTGCCCCAGCGCCGGTCGCGCGTCCTGTGTCGAGCGGGTGGCTTGCTGGCGCCTTCGGCGTTGTCGGCATCGCCGTCATCGCCGGCCTGGTGGCGTGGGTGCGCAACCCAGTACCCGAGGCGATGCAGGGCGCTCGGGATTCGGGCACCGCAGCGCCGACGGTTGCGGTACGCCCCTTCGACGAGATCGATCCGGGTCCGAACCCGGCGGCGATGGCCCGGGCGATCAGCGCCGACCTGATGACGGACCTGTCGAAAGTCGCGGGCATCCGCGTGGTCGGTGGCAGCCGCGAGGCGGCAGGCCGTGTCGCGACCGAAGCGCCGCGTTATGGGCTGACGGGCACTGTGCAGCACGAAGGCGACAGGCTTCGGCTGAACGTGCTGCTGACCGAAACGGCAACGGGGCGTCCGGTGTGGTCAGAGCGCTTCGACCGTCACGTCACGGACCTGTTCAGCGTCCAGGACGAACTGGTGAAGAACATTCTGAAGTCGCTGCCGGTGCAGGTCAGCGAAGCCGAGACGCTGCGCATTGCAAAGAGAAGCACGCGCAATCTTCGAGCCTGGGAGCAGTTCGTCCAGGCCCAGGCAGCGCTGCAAGTGCGCCGGCCCGAGCAGAACGTGCGCGCTCGCCTCCTTTACTGGGACGCCATCCGACTCGACCCGGCGTTCTCGCGCGCCTACGCCGGACTGGCAATGACCTTTGCGCTGCAAGCGCAGCAGGGCTGGGTCGCCGACACCGAAGCTGCGCTGGCGCGCGCCCTGGAACTCGCTCAAACGGCAGTCAAGATGGATCCCGAATTGCCGGAGGCGTATTGGGTGCGGGCCTTCGTCCACACCCAGCGGCGCCAGCACGACGAGGCGTTGCGCGATGTCGACCACGCCCTGCGACTCAACCCGTCTTACGCCGATGCATACGCGTTGAAGGCCGGCATCGACACCTATCGCGGCCGCCCGTCCGACAGCGTTGCGTTGCTCAGGCTCGCGCAACATCTCAATCCCGATGCCGGATCGCTGTACTTCCTGCTGCTCGGCCGCGCCTACTATTTTCTCGACGACGACGAACAGGCGCAGCTCAACCTGGGGCAGGCGCTCGAGCGCAATGGCGAGAATCTGGAGGCGCGGGTCTATCTGGCCGCCTCGCTGTGGCGCACAGGTGACCGGGACGCCGCGCTTTGGCAGGTGAGCGAAATCCGGGCCACCGGCTCGGACTTCCGCGCCGAGGCGTGGTTTGCGAACTATCCGCTTACCGATCCGGCCGAGCGGCAGCGGCTTCGCGCCGCGCTGACCGACATCGGAGAGCCGGTGCGCTGACGACGCCTGAAAGGCCGCGTTCGAACTCAGGCCGCTCAGCCCAGGAGCCTCGACCGGCTGGCGCAGGCTTCGCACCGAGGTCGATCAGCGCCCCAACTGCGGCCGCGGCCCGAAGTCGGGGCTATAGACCCCTTCGCGCTCGATCGCCTTCAGCACTTCGTCCAGCGCCGTCTGCAGCTGGCGGTCGCGTTCGGGCGCATTGAAGGCGTCGTCCTGCGGCGCGTTGGCCACCACCACCTGCGGGTCGGTGCCGTAGTTCTCCACCGCCCAACCGGCGTCCTTGAACCAGAACGAGTATTCGGGCTGCGTCGTCTCGGTGCCGTCGGCCAGTTTGTGGCGCGGCCAGATGCCGATCACGCCGCCCCAGGTGCGCTGGCCCACCAGCGTGCCGATATTCATCAGCTTGAAGGCATGGCTGAAGATGTCGCCGTCGCTGCCGGCGTGCTCGTTGGTCAGCGCCACCACTGGGCCGGCCGGGGCGGCTTCCGGATAGCAACTCGGTTGGCCCCAGCGCTGTACGTTCCACGCGATGCGCTTGCGGGCGACTTTCTCCAGCAACAGCTCCGAAACGTGGCCGCCGCGGTTGTAGCGCACGTCGACGATCAGGCCGTCGCGATCGCTCTCGTCGGCGAAGTAGCGGTGGAATTCGGCGAAGCCGGAAGACATCATGTCGGGCAAGTGGAAGTAGCCGACCCGGCCGCCGCTGGACTCGTGCACCCAGGCACGGTTGCGCTCGACCCATTCGCGGTAGCGTGCCGGCACTTCGTCGGCCAGCGCCTTGACGAGCACGTCGCGTTGCTTGCCTGCGGCATCGGCCAGGCGAAGCGCCACCGTGGCGCCGGCCTGGTGCACCAGCAACGCCTGCGGTGGCAGGGTCGATGTGGTCGGCTGCCCACCGACCGCAACGACGCGTTCGCCCGGCTGCGCCTGCACGCCGACCGCGTTCAGTGGGGAGTCGGCCATCGTGTCCCAGGCGTCACCCTGCACGGTGCGCACGATCTCCCAGCCGGCTTCGGTTTCGGCGTCCGCATCGGCTGGAGCGGGCGGGCGGAACTCGGCCGCCAGATGCCCGAGCGCCACCGCAGGCGCCTTGCGGTGGTCACCACCCATCTCGTACGCGTGCGAGGTGCCCAGTTCACCCTGCAGTTCCCAGATCAGGTCGGACAGTTCACCGCGGGTCGCCACCCGCGGCAGCAACGGCGCATACCGTTCATAGATCGAGGGCCAGCCGATGCCCGACATGTCGGCGCTCCAGAAGTGGTCGCGTTGCAGCCGCCAGACTTCACGCAGCAACTGCGCCCATTCCTGCGATGGCGACACCGCCAGACGCACGCGCGAGAGGTCGACGATGCCACTCTGGCGCGACGGCTTGGCCGGGTCGCGCTCGGCCCGCTTGTCGTCTTCGGGCTTGCGCGTGGCGTCGATGGCGCGCAGTTGCTTGCCGCTGCGCACCAACAGGCTGCGGTGGTCGGCGGCCAGCACGAAGTGGTCGGCTTCGGCCAGCAAGGTCTGCCGCTGGGCACCTTCGAAATCCCAGACTTCCAGCTTGCCCGATGTGTCTTTGTGCCCGCCGCGGCCGTGCGCTCCCACGATCGGCAATGCGGTCCAGATGACCTTGCCGTTGGCGACGCCGGCTATCTGGCCGAAGCGACCCTCGGGCACCGGAAAAGCGGCCACGCGCCGGGCCAGACCCTCGGTGTCGATTGCGGGCAGCGCCGCAGGATTTGCGTCTCCGCGGCGGGCTTCGGCTTCGGCTTTGCCAGCTTCGTTGAAGCCCTTTGGTAGCGGTTCGAATGGCGCGGGCCCGCCGGCCTGCAGGGCGATCAAGTACGGGCGCGCGGCGCGCGGAAAGCTCAGCTCGAACTGCACGCTGTCGTAGACCGGGTCGAAGGTGCGCAGCGACAGGAAATACAGGTAGCGGCCCTCGGGGTCGAAGGCCGGCGCGAAGTCGTGGAATTCGGGTTGCGTGGCCAGCAGCGTCACCCCGCCTTCGACCTGGTGCAGCTTGACGGCGGTGTGGCGGTTGCTGGTGGCGTAGGTGTAGGCCAGCCAGCCGCCGCACGGCGACCAAGCCGGGTCCTCGATGCGGCCGAACTCGCTGTGGTCGGCCAGCGCCAAAGTGCCAGTCGCGACGTCGCCGACCCAGAGCTGGTTGCGGTGGTTGGCGATGGCGACGCGGGTGCCCACCGGTGCGGCGCGCAGCGCGGTGACGCGCCCCAGTGACTCCGGCAGCCAGGGCAGTTCGCGGCTTTCCAGCCCGCTGATCGCCACCACGCGTTCTTCACCCGACGCGTCGCTGGTGGCGATCAGCGTGCTGCCGTCGGCCAGCCATTGACCCAGACGCTGGCGCCCGCTGTTCCGCCCACCGGTGTTGCCATGAAGGTGCACCGCACCTTCCCACAGCGGCATCGTCACCAGGTGCCCGCGCACTTCCAGCGCCACGCTGTGGCCTTGCGGGTGCAGTGCCATGCCTTGCAAATTGTCGGCGGCGTCGACGAAGCGCCGCGCCGCCTGGGTGCGGCTGCTGGCCACTTCGATGGCCAGCAGCCGCGTGCGGCCGGATTTGGGATCGAACAGCCACAGATCGGCTCCGCATTGGTAGACGATGCGTTCGCCGTCGCTGCTGGCGTGGCGCACGTAGAAGTCGGTGTGCGTGGTGTGGCTGCGCAGGTCGCTGCCGTCGGCGCGGCAGGAATGCAGGTTGCCGCAGCCATCGGCGTCGCCAATGAAGTAGAGCCGACCGCCGACCCACATGGGGCAGCTCAGGTTGCCCCTCAGGCCGTCCAGCCGCGTGAACTGCCCGCTGCCTGCCGCAGCTTCTACCCACAGGTGGCCCGCGGTGCCGCCGCGGTAGCGCTTCCAGCGCGCCGGGTCGGCGGTGTTGCGGCCGATGGCGCGGCGGCCGTCGGCGTCGAAGCTCAGGTGGTTGATTTGGCCCAACGGCACGCGTTCAGGCACGCCGCCTTCGGGGGCGATGGTCCACGCGTGCCAGTTACGATAGAACGGCTGACCGTGGTTGCTGCAGAAGACGATGCGGCCCTCAGGCGTCCATCCGCGCACCGCCAGTTCACTGCCGAGCCAGGTCAGCCGCCGGGCGCTGCCGCCCGCGGCCGGCATCAGCCAGACCTCGGCATGTTTCTCGTCGCTGCCGGCATAGGCCAGCCAGCGGCCGTCGGGCGACAGACAGGGCGTGGCCGGCTCGGACAGGCCGGCGGTGAGCCGCTGCGCTGCGCCGCCGGCGGTAGAGACGCGCCACAGATCGTCGTCGCTGACGAACACCACCGTGTCGCCGTGCAGGCTGGGTTGGCGGAGGTAGGCAGCTGGAGTGGACAACATGCAGATGGCCGGATGCGCAAGAAGCCTGCATCTTCCCATCGCGGCTGCCGTTCCGAAGGCACGGATACCCCCTGATGGTGGTGATCCCCCCGCAGGGGGATGCACCCTCGGCCGGTGGGGTGAATCATCGGCTATCCGAAGATCAAGGAGTCCCCCATGCTGCTGCGCGAAACCCACGAAGGCGACTACCGCATTTTCGTCGGTGCACTGGAAGCACCACAAGGCGACGGCTACATCGCCGCGCTGATCGTCAACCGCGTGCTTGGAGCCGCCGGCGCTGCCAGTCGCCGCACCGAGGCCTTCCGAGACGACAGCCTGGCTTGCGGCCACCGCTGGCGCTCGGCCGAAGAGGCGCTGCACTACGCTACCAACCGCGCCCGCGAACTGATACGTTCCCGCTCCGAGATGCTGATGTGCTGAGGTGTTGACGACGTCCCGGGATAATCCTGGGATGAGCAACGAGGACAGCGCCATGCGCGTGGTGGTGGGCCTGAGCGGCGGCGTCGACAGCGCTGTGACCGCATGGCTGCTCAAGCGCCAGGGCTTCGATGTCGTCGGCATCTTCATGAAGAACTGGGAAGACGACGACGACAGCGGCTACTGCTCATCGAACGCGGACTTCGTCGACGCGGCGGCGGTGGCCGATGTGATCGGCATCGAGATCGAACACGTCAATTTCGCGGCCGAGTACAAAGACCGGGTGTTCGCCGAATTCCTGCGCGAATACCAGGCCGGCCGCACCCCGAACCCCGACGTGCTGTGCAATGCCGAGATCAAGTTCAAGGCCTTCCTGGACCATGCCGTGCGCTTGGGCGCCGAGAAGATCGCGACCGGCCACTACGCCCGGGTGCGCGAGCGAGCGCTCGAACACGGCAACGGCTTCGAACTGCTGAAGGGCGTGGACCCGGCCAAGGACCAGAGCTACTTCCTGCACCGCCTGACGCAGGCACAGCTCTCCCGCACGCTGTTCCCGCTGGGCGAGTTGCACAAGACCGAAGTGCGCCGCATCGCCGCTGAGATCGGCCTGCCGAATGCGAAGAAGAAGGACTCCACCGGGATCTGCTTCATCGGCGAGCGGCCGTTCCGCGATTTTCTCTCGCGCTACCTGCAAAACCAGCCGGGCGCAATGCTCGACGAGCGCGCACGCCCGGTCGGTCGCCATGTGGGGCTATCGTTCTACACCCTGGGCCAGCGCCAGGGGCTCGGCATCGGCGGGGTGCGCGAAGGCGGTGGCGACCACGCGCCTTGGTATGTGGCGCACAAGCGGCTGGCGGACAACACCCTGCACGTGGTGCAAGGGCACGACCATCCGTGGTTGCAGTCACACTGGCTGGAGGCCGACGACACCCACTGGATCGCCGGGCAGGCGCCCGTGGGGCAACGAAGCTTTGCGGCCAAGACGCGCTATCGCCAAGCCGACGCAGCCTGCCGCTTTCAAGCCAACAACGGCGGCTTCAGGCTCGATTTCGAGTCGGCGCAGTGGGCGGTGACGCCCGGCCAGAGTGCGGTGCTCTACGACGGCGACGTGTGCCTGGGCGGCGGGGTCATCGCGCGTGCCGCCGAGCCGCAACTGGTGCCGTCGCGGCGCCAGCCGGCCTGAAGCTGGGTCAGCCCAGCAATTCGTGACGGTCGGCGGCCGCGTAGAGGTCGCTCGCGAAGCTGGCTTCGCGGTCCTGCAGCCGCGCAGCCATTGCACGAACCCGGTTGGCTTCCTGGACGCGGGTCAGCGGCCGGACCGGTGCCAGACCCAGCCAGCGGGCCATCCGCGCACGGAACTGAAAAGGCTTGCCGGGTGCGGTGTGCAGGCCGGTGGGGCTGAAGGTGGTGGTGCTCATGGCTATTTCCTGTTCGATTCGGGGTTAGGCCGTGCGGGCCTCGATGGCGTTGGCCAGCGACAGCAGTTGCCGGCTGGCCGGGCCGTCGATGGCGCCGGGAACGGCAGCTTGCCGGCGCAACGCTGCGGCGGCACGGCGGGCGCTGGCCTGGTTCAACAAGGCCCAGGCACAGCCCCACATCGGAGTGGTTTCAGTGACCGGCTGAACCGGCACGGCGTCCATCGCGTATGCGTAAGTTCCCATTTCCTCTGTCCTGCGCTGACTTGGTGAAGATCCTCAACGACCGGTAGGTCAAAGATTAGCGTAAACCCTGATGCATTCAATTGAATAATTGACATGATCGATATGAATTTGATGCATGTTTTCGGAGCGGGTATTGAAGAACTTTCGTGGCCTCGACCTCAACCTGCTTCGGGTTTTCGACAATTTGATGACCGAAGGCAGCCTGACGCGCGCGGCCCAAAGCTTGTCCATGACCCAGCCGGCGGCCAGCCATGCGCTGCGCCGCCTGCACGACTGGATAGGCGAGCCGTTGTTCGTGCGCAGCGCAGCCGGCATGAAGCCCACGCCGATGGCCACTTCGCTGTGGCCCCAGGTGCGCAGCGGCCTGCAAGCGCTGGAGCAGGCGCTGGCACCGGGCGCCTTCGACCCGCGACGCGATACCGCGCAATTCCGTCTGGCGATGGCCGACGCCACCGCCGCCGCGGCAGCGCCCGCGCTGGTGGCGCACTTGCAGGCCGAAGGCGCGTTGGCCGATCTGCGGTTCCTGCCGCTGCTGACTCGCGACCCGCGCGCCATGCTGCTGGAAGGACGGGCCGACCTGGCCATCGGCGCTTTCCCCGGTGTCATGAGCCTGCTGTTGGCGCACAGTGAACGCGCGCCGCTGCACAACCTGCGCTTGCACCAGGCACCGTACATCTGCGCCATGCGCCCCGGCCACCCGCTGGCTGAAGGTGAGCTGACGCTGGCGCGCTTTTGCGCCGCCGAACACCTGGTCGTCAGCCTGTCGGGCACCGGCCAGGGCGTGGTCGACGACCAGCTCGCAAGCCTGGGCCGGGCGCGCCGTGTGGTGCTGAGTGTCAACCAGTACCACACCGCCATTCGCGTCGTGGCGGCGTCGGACCTGGTGGCCGTGTTGCCGGCTTCACCGGCTACGGCGTCGGGGGCCGATATCGGGCTGCTGCAGCGACCGCTGCCGCTGGAAGTGCCGCCGTTGACGATCGAGATGCTGTGGCTGGCCCGGCGCGAGTCCGAACCCGCGCACCGCTGGCTGCGCCAGTTGGTGGAGCGCGTCGCGAACTTCCGCTGAGTCCTTGCGTCGGGGTTTCCGGGGCGCGCCTGGGCGCTTCGGCTCAATCCGGCGCCGGGCCGGCCGATACCCCTGCATGCGCAATTTTCGAAGCCGGGTCCTGCTGTCGTGGATCGGCGCGGTCACCGTTGCCGGCGGCTTGGGCTGCAGCAGCACCTGGGCGGCCGTCGTTGAAGTCCAGGTCGTCGGCACCGACGGCAAGCCGCTGACTGAAGCCGTGGTGTTCCTGGAGTCGCCGGCTGCGCAAGCCGCTGCGAAGCCGGTCGTCAACGTGCAAGTCGAGCAGGCCAAGCGCCAGTTCACCCAGCGCGTCTCGATCGTCACGGTCGGCAGCGAGGTGCGCTTCCCGAACCACGACACGGTGCGTCACCAGGTCTATTCGTTCTCGCCGATCAAAACCTTCGAGCTCAGGCTCTATGCCGGCACCCCTTCGAACCCGGTGCTGTTCGACAAGCCCGGAATCGCGGTGCTGGGCTGCAACATCCACGACAGCATGGTGGCCTGGATCGTGGTCGTCGAAACGCCTTATTTCGGCATGACCAACGCCCAGGGCACGGTGCGGCTGGAAGGCGTGCCGGCCGGCAACTTCCACCTGCGCACCTGGCACCCGGGGTTGGCGCCTGGCGCACCGGTGTTGGACCAGGCACTGGCGGTGCCGGCGGCCGGCAGCAAGCTGAGCGTGAAGCTGCCGCTGGTGGCGGCCTCCGTGTGATGGCGCGGCCGTTGTTGCCGCGCCGCCTGGACCGTTGGTGGCCGCGCCGGCTGTCTTCGCGCATCGTCGTGCTGTTCCTGGGCTTGCTGCTGCTGGTGCAGGGCGTGGGCTTTTTGGTCGTCAACTGGAGCATCGAACGCAACGCGCGCGAGCTGCTGGCGCAGGACCTGCAAGTCGGTGAACGGGTCTGGGTGCGGTTGCTGCAGCAGCGGGCGCAGAAGCTGCAGCTCGGCGCTTCGGTACTGGCCAGCGACTACGGCTTCCGCGAAGCGGTGGCTTCGCGTGACGAAGACACCTTGCGTTCGGCATTGGCCAACCACGGTGCGCGCATCGGTGCCACGTTGACAGCCATGCTCGCACCCGACCTGTCGCTGCGTGCAATGGGCGAGGGCAGCGAGCCCAGCGCCCAGACCGCGCTGCAGGCGCTGTCGCCGCGGCTGGCGGCCGACGGCAACGTGCTCGCGTTGCTCGGCGGCCGGCCGTACCAGTTGGTGATGGTGCCGATGCGGGCGCCGCTGCTGATGGGCTATGTGGTGATGGGCTTCGCGCTCGACCCGGCCATGGTGCGCGACATGCAGACCATTTCCGGCCTGCAGGTGGCGTTGCTGGCACCCTCGCGCGACGGCACTGAACGGGTGGTGTTGTCGACCCTGGAGCCCGCCGTGGCGGACGAGCTGGTCGGCCAGGCTTTGCGCTCTGGCAACGGTGAGGTCGTGCTCGAGCACAGCCCGCATCTGGTGCGCACCGTCGGCGCGGCTGCGCCGCACGCGTTGCGATCGAGCTCGGCCGAAGCGCGGGACGCGGCGCCCAGTGGATTCCGTGTGTTGCTGCTGCGCTCGCTGGCCGAGGCCGAGGCGCCCTACCGCAAATTGCAGGCCTCGTTGGCGGTGTTGGCGGCGGCCGGCTTGTTGCTGGCCGGGTTCGCCAGTGTGCTGACCGCGCGGCGTGTGACCACGCCGCTGCGCTCGCTGGTGCTGGCCAGCGAACGGCTCGGCCGCGGCGAATACGGCCAGGCCTTGCTGGACACCGAACGCGAAGACGAGATCGGCGATTTGGCGCGCTCCTTCGACCACATGCGCGGCAACATCGCGCAGCACCAGGCCGAGATCCAGCAGCTGGCCTACTGGGACCGCCTGACCGGTCTGCCGAACCGGGCGCGCTTCCGCGACTCGGTGCAGCGAGCCATTGCCCAGGCATCCGGCTCGGGCCGGCCGGTGTCGGTGCTGATGCTCGACCTGGACCGCTTCAAACATGTCAACGACGTGCTCGGCTATGCCTTCGGCGACCGCCTGCTGCAGGGCGTGGCCGAGAGGCTGAAGACCCACCTGGCGGGGGCAGAGGAACGTGTGGCGCGGCTGTCGGGCGATGAATTCGCGGTGCTGCTGCCGGGCTGCGACGCGGCCGCCGCACAGGCCGTGGCGGCCGAGCTGGCCGAAGTCTTCCTGCTGCCGATGACGCTCGGGGACCACACGGTGGACGTGGCTGCCAGCTTCGGCATCGCTTGCTGGCCGCTGCACGCCGCCGACGCCGACGTCCTGATCAGCCGCGCCGAAGTCGCGATGTACGGCGCCAAGCGCAAGCACAGCGTGGCGCAGGTCTACGACCCGGCGATCGACATCGGCAGTGCGCTCACGCTTTCGCTGCTGACCGAGCTGCGCAGCGCGCTGGAACACGACGAGTTGCGGTTGTTTCTGCAGCCGAAGATCGGCTTGGCGACCGGCGCCTTCGTCGGCGCCGAAGCGCTGGTGCGCTGGCAACACCCGGTGCGCGGCATGGTGCCGCCGATGGACTTCATTCCATTTGCCGAGCAGACCGGCTTCGTACGGCTCTTGACCTTGTGGATGCTGGAAGCCACCGCTCGCCAATGGCCGACGTTGTCGGCGCTGGGCCTGCAGCGCGTCTCGGTCAACTTGTCCACCCGCGACTTGATGGACCAGGACCTGCCGGCCAAGATCGAACGCATCCTGGCGCGCCACGGCATGCCGCCTGCGGCGTTGTGCCTGGAGATCACCGAGAGCGCGATCATGGACGATCCGCAGCGCGCCGAAGCCACGCTCAACACGCTCAGCGCGGCTGGCTTCAAGCTGTCGATCGACGACTTCGGCACGGGTTATTCGAGCCTGGCCTATCTGAAGCGGCTGCCGGTGGACGAGTTAAAGATCGACAAGAGTTTCGTGTTGGCGATGGAGGCCGACGAAGACGACGCCAAGATCGTGCGCAGCACCATCGACCTGGCGCACAACCTGGGGCTGACGGTGGTGGCCGAAGGGGTCGAGAACGCGGCCGTGTTGGCACGGCTGGCCGCGCTCGACTGCGACGAAGCGCAGGGCTTCCACATGTGCCGGCCGCTGCCGGCGTCAGAAATGACGGCCTTCGCGCTGCGCTGGCTGGCCCAGGCTGAACCCGCGCTGATCTAGCCGGGTCGTCGCGCCCGGACGTTGCTCAGCAGTGCGACCGCTGCAGCATGGCGCTGCTCGACACCGCGGCGCTCCGCGGGTTCTGAGACGCCGGCGCGGGCCGCCTGCGCCATCAGTCCGGCCTGTTCCCGCAGCACGGTGCGATCGCCCGGGCGGCGTGCCACGGCGGCCACCGACAACAACGTGTCCAGCAGCCGCTCGTGCACCGCGCTGCTGCCGCGCGCGTTCTGGCGGATCTGGGTAAAGGCGAGCTCGGCCGTGGCGACGAACGAGAACGCCGGCACCACCAGACGCAATCGACCGCTGGGGTCGAGCCGTTCGGGCGAGGGCAACTCGCGCTGCGCCAGTCGGTACAGCGCCGCGCCCAACCGATCCAGGCAGGCCATGGCGGTGAAGGGATCGTTGATGCCCGGCGACAGCGCACGCACCGCGATTTCTACCAGCTCGCGGACCACGAATTCGAAGTCCTGGATCGAGGTGCGCTGGTCGCCGGTGGCGCAGTGCTGCAGCAGCCGCCCGCGCAGGGTGTCATTCAGCGTGGCCGGTGGCCAGACGCGCAGCAGCGGCTGACCCGTGATGAGGAAGTCGCCCGGCTGGTGTTCCAGGCGCAACTGCAGGTTCTGCGCTTGCGCCAGCTTGACCAGCGACTGCAGGTCGACCTGCTGCAGGTAACCGTCGGCATCGGCCGCGACGACCGCCGCGCTGGCGTCGAAATCGGCCGGCAGCCGCTCGTGCGCAGTCGGCCCGTGCGTGACAGCCGCTTTGCCGTCGTGCGGAAACAGCCGGTCGATCTGCTCGAGCAATTCGCGCCCGACCCGGTTGATCACCGCGTCGGCCTGGATCGACACCGACACGTGGTGAATGAAGTAGATCAACACCGCCAGACTCGCCAGCGCCAAACCTACGCCAAGCGTAACCGCCAGATGCGGCACGAATTCGTCTTGGCGGCGGATCGTGCGCAGCACCAGCAAGCCGTAGATGAAGGTGCTGATGAAGGTGCCCAGCACGACCTGGTTGACGCGGTCGCGCATGAAGTTGCGCAGCAGGCGCGGGCCGAGCTGCTGCGAAGCCAGCGACAGCGCCACCAGCGTCATCGAGAACACCGTACCGGCGATGGTGATGGCCGAGCCGGCGATGGTGCTCAACACCAGGCTCGCGCCCTGGGCGTCACCGCTGTAGACCAGCCAGCGCAGGGTGCTGTTGGCCAGCCAGTCGTGCGGCAGCGTGCGGTCGAATGCCACGGCGGAGATGGCCAGCACCGTGGCCGTTATGGCCAGCACCATCGGGACGAACCACAAGCTGCCACGCAACAGGTCCCAGAGCTTTTGCAGATGCGCGTTCATGGCTCGAGGATGCAACAGGTGGCGCGCTGGCTGGCAGCGACAGGAAGGAACTATTTTCGGCCATGGGCAACCCGCCTGGAGATGAAGTTCCAGCGCCAGGTGCATTCATCGCGGGATCGCCCGTCGGGCAAGAGCGGCCTTGGCCTACATGCCCCCAGCGCGGCGACCCCTACCGTTTCTAAATCGACCGCCGGACATTGCTTCGGCGCGCACTGTCTAAACCGATTACGTCAGGAGCCTTTCGCATGACCCACCCTCTTTTCAGCACCTCGCGCCGACTGACCCGTTTGGCTGCATCCCTCACGGCGGCGGGATCGATCGTCGTGTTGGCCGCCTGCGCCAGCCCCGGGCCGCCGCCGACGAGTGAAATGGCCACGGCGCGCGCCACCATTGCGCAGGCCGAAAGCGCCGGAGCCAGCCAGTCGGCACCGGTTGAGTTGTTGGCGGCGCGCGACCATGTGTCGAAGGCCGAAGCGGCGGTGCGCGTCGAGAAATACGAAGACGCGCGCCGACTCGCTGTCCAGGCCGAAGCCGACGCGGAGGTCGCGGTGAGCAAGGCGCGCGCGAAGAAGGCCGAAATGGCCGCAGCCGAGATGAGCCGCAGCAACGATCTGCTGCGCCAGGAGATCGCACGCAAACGCGGCGGCTGAGCGTTAACCGCGCGCTCAACTTCCGCTTGGGCATGGCCAGCCCATCCCCAGAACATCCTCAAAGGAAACCTTCATGAAGTCGAACTCAATTTCTCGCTCGTTGCGAACGCCCAGCCAGTTGCTCGCCGTCAGTGCCGTGGTGTTGCTGGGAGCCTGCGCCACCACACCGCTGCCGAACGTCAAGCTGGAAGCCGCCCGCAGCAGTTACCAGCAAGCCGCTGGCGACCCGGTGGTGGTGCGCAGCGCTGCGATCGAGCTGAACAAGGCGCAACAAGCGCTGATGCGCGCCGAGCAAGCGAAGAAGGCCGGTGATAGCGACGTCGATGTCGACTACTACGCCGACCTGGCCAGGACCCGTACCGAAGTGGCGGTGCAGACCGGCAAAGCGGCCGGCGCCGAGCAGGCTTTGACGACGGCTGCGTCAGACCGTGACCGCATCCTGCTGGAGTCACGCACCGCCGAAGCCGACGCTCAGCGCATGCGGGCTGCCAGTTCGATGGCGCAGGCGGACGCCGCGCGGCAGCAGGCCGAGCAGGCGCGCATGTCGGCCGAGCAGCAG
>JALYUN010000214.1 GCA_030853725.1 Pseudomonadota bacterium
TGCACCTGCGCCACATGCCGGGCGGCGTCTTCACCGACCATGTCTTCGGCGCGATGAAGGCCAAGGACATCTTGCGCATGGAAGGCCCGTTCGGCAGCTTTTTCCTGCGCGACGAAAGCACGGCGCCGATCGTGTTGCTGGCCAGTGGCACCGGCTTTGCTCCGATCAAGGCGATCCTCTCGCACTTGCGCCACAAGGCGAGCGAACGCGAAGTGGTGCTGTACTGGGGTTGCCGCAAACGCGCCGATTTGTACCAGCACGACTGGTGCTTGCAGATGGCGGCCGAGATGCTGAATCTGCGCTACGTGCCAGTGTTGTCCGAGCCTGAGGGCAGTCGAACGGCCGACGCCTGGGAAGGCCGCACCGGGTTCGTTCATGAAGCCGTGATGACCGACTTCCCCGATCTGTCGTCGCACCAGGTCTATGCCTGCGGTGCGCCGCTGATGGTGGAGGCTGCGCAGCGCGACTTCAGCGCCTTGCGCGGACTGCCGCAAGACGCCTTCTTCGCCGATGCCTTCACTTCGGAAGCCGACAAACACGGCGCGGCGGTACCGACCCACACCACCGAACACCACGCGGACACGACGCCGCCCCTCAACAAGGACCCCCGATGATCGACCGCCGACAGTTTCTAGTTGTGACCGCCGCCGCCGCCGCGGCGCTGGCCTTCTCGCAGCACGCATGGGCGCAGGGCAAACCGATACGACTGATCGTGCCTTACCCGCCCGGCGGCCCGCTGGACATCACGGCGCGACTGCTGGCCGAACGCGTCAAGGGCGACCTGGGTACGGTGCTGGTCGAGAACCGGCCCGGCGCCGGTGGCAACCTGGGCGCCGACCTGGTCGCCAAGGCCGAGCCCGACGGCCAGAGCTGGTGATGGGTGCAGTGGCGACACACGCGATCAACCCCTGGCTCTACAGCAAGCTGCCCTACGACCCGATCAAGGACTTCACGCCGATCACGCTGGTGGCGCAGGTGCCCAATGTGCTGGTGATGAACGCCGAAACCGCTGCGCGTCTGAAGATCAACTCGCTGGCCGACTTGGTGGCCTATGCCCGCAAGAATCCCGGCAAGATGAACTACGGCAGTGGCAGCAACGGCAGCGCCGGGCATCTGGCCGGTGAACTTCTGAAATCGCAGGCGAAGATCTTCGTCGTGCACATACCCTACCCCGGCGGTGCGGCAGCGCAGTTGGCGCTGATCAGCGGGCAGGTCGACTTCAACATCGACAACCTGGCCTCGGCCGCTGGCAACATCAAGGCCGGCAAACTCAAGGCGCTGGCGGTGACCACCGCGCGCCGCTCGCCGTTGATGCCCGAGTTACCGACGATGGACGAAGCCGGCCGCTCGGTCGGCATCAAGGACTTCGACATTCACACCTGGTTCGGCATCTTTGCGCCTGCCGGGCTTTCGCCGGCACTGACCACCAAGCTGAATGCCGCGTTCATTGCGGCATTGAACGACCCCGCCGTGCAGTCGAAGATGGCCAGCCTGCTGGAAGAGCCGGCGCCCGACACACCCGAGCAGTTCGCTGGCTTCGTCAAAGCCGAACTGGCGAAGTACAAATCGGTCGTCAAGCTGAGCGGGGCCAAAGTGAACTGACATCGCGCGCCTTGGGCGGTTCGGCTAGCGGGCCTCATTCGCGGCTTTGGCAGTATTGGCCGCACTGGCCGCACTGGCCGCGTAGGCCCACTCACTCACCCAGATAAGCGGCCCGCACCTTGGGGTCGGCCAACAAGGCCTTGGCTTCGCCATTCATAGTGATCTCGCCCGAGTCCATCACGTAGCCGCGGTTCGCCAGGCCGAGCGCTCGGCGTGCGTTCTGTTCGACCAGCAACACCGTGGTGCCGCGGCTGTGAATGTCGGCCACCACCTCGAACACCTTGTCGACCATCAGCGGGCTCAAGCCCATGCTGGGTTCGTCCAGCAGCAGCAGCTTCGGCCGCGCCATCAGCGCGCGACCGAGCGCCAGCATCTGTTGTTCGCCGCCGCTCATCGTGCCGGCAAGTTGGCTGCGGCGTTCCTTCAGCCGCGGGAAAATCGCAAAGACCTTGTCGATATCGGCGTCGATTTCTTTGTCGTTGCGCACGAAGGCGCCCATCTGCAGGTTCTCGGTGATGGTCATGCGGGTAAAGGTGCCACGCCCTTCGGGCACCATCACCAGGCCCTGCTTGACCAGCTCCCACGCGCCCTGGCCTTTGATCGGGCGGCCGAGAAATTCGATCTCGCCCGCGGCAGCGCTCTGGATTCCGGTGATGGCCTTCAGCGTGGTGGTCTTGCCCGCACCGTTGGCGCCGATCAGACTGACGAGTTCGCCCTGCATCACCTCGAAGTTCACCCCCTTGACGGCCTGGATGCCACCGTACGCCACCTTCAGGCCGCTGACCTTGAGCATCGGCGCGTTCGATGCGTTCGCTGCAGCGGTCGTCATGCGTGCTCCGCGCCCAGATACGCTTCGATCACCTGCGCGTTCTTTTGTACCTCGGCCGGCGTGCCTTCGGCGATTTGTTTGCCGTAGTCGAGCACCGTGACGCGGTCGCACAAGCCCATCACCAGTTTCACGTCGTGTTCGATCAGGAGGATGGTGCGGCCGTCGGTGCGGATGCGGTCGATCAACTCGCGCAGCACGACTTTCTCGGTGGCGTTCATGCCGGCCGCCGGCTCGTCCAGCGCGATCAACTTCGGCTCGGTAGCCAACGCGCGGGCGATCTCGAGGCGCCGCTGGTCGCCGTAACTGAGCGTGCGGGCTCGGTACTCGGCATAGCGGTCGATGCCGACGTAAGCCAGCAATTCGCGCGCACTTGCTTCGATCGCCCATTCTTCGGCCTTGAACGAACGTGTGCGAAAGACCGCGCCGATCAGGCCCGAGTGCGTGCGCACATGGCGGCCGACCATGACGTTCTCGAGCGCGGTCATCTCGGGGAACAAGCGAATGTTCTGGAAGGTGCGCGCAATGCCCTGCTTCGCGACCTCGTGCACCGCGCTCGGTTTGTAGGGTGAGCCGCCCAGTTCGAACTGGCCGGAGTCGGGCGTGTACAGGCCGGTCAACACATTGAAGAAAGTGGTCTTGCCGGCGCCATTCGGCCCGATCAGCCCATAGACCTGACCCTTCCTGATGGTGATGCCGACATCCGACAGCGCCTGCAAGCCACCGAAGCGCTTGCTGACGCCCTGCACCGAGAGCACGACGTCATTCATCCAGGGATCTCATGGCGGAATCGCATCGCATGGCCGCCACCGTTAGTTGACGGTCAGGCCCGGTTCGTGCGGCGCGTTCTCCGGCGCCAACGGCGGCGGCTCGGCCTGCAGCGCGTCAGGCACCGCCTTGCCGTGTTCCGGAGACGGCCACAGGCCGCGGGGCCGCAGCAGCATGATCGTGATCATGGCGGTGGCGATCAGCAACTGCCGCAGGATGGCCGCGTCGAGCCGCCCGTCGGTCATCTGCTGCAGCGGGCCGGCCACATAGCGCAGCACTTCGGGCAGCGCCGAAAGCATCACGGCGCCCAGGATCACGCCCGGCAGGTGGCCCATGCCGCCCAGCACCACCATCGCGACGATCATGATGGACTCCTGCAGGCTGAACGATTCGGGCGAGACGAAGCCCTGGAAGGCCGCGAACATCGCGCCCGAGACGCCGCCGAAAGTAGCGCCCATGCCGAAAGCCAGCAGCTTCATGTTGCGGGTGTTGATGCCCATCGCCTTGGCAGCGATTTCGTCTTCACGGATCGCCATC
>JALYUN010000218.1 GCA_030853725.1 Pseudomonadota bacterium
GCGCCATGGCGACCGGACCCTGACCGACTTGTGGGCCGATGCCGCGATGCCCGACAACGCCACGCTGGTCGCGGTCGGTGGTTACGGGCGCGGTGAACTTTTTCCGTATTCCGACATCGACGTGCTGGTGCTGCTTCCGGCCTCGCAGTCCGGTGCGCCCGACGAAGCGCTGCGGACGGCGATCGAGAGCTTCGTCACCGCCTGCTGGGACACCGGGCTCGAGATCGGATCGTCGGTGCGCACTGCCGATGAATGTCTGGCCGAATCGGCGCGCGATGTGACGGTGCAGACCGCTCTGCTGGAAGCACGCCGGGTTTGCGGCGGTCACCGCCTGTTCGTGCAATTCCGCAAGGCGTACCGTGAAGCCATCGACCCACGCGCGTTTTTGCGCGCTAAATTGCTGGAACTGCGGCAGCGCCATGTCAAGTACGAAGGCACGCCGTATGCGCTCGAGCCCAACATCAAGGAAAGCCCTGGCGGCCTGCGCGACCTGCAGGTGCTGGTCTGGGTGGCGAACGCCGCGGGACTCGGCCGCACCTGGCGGCAACTGGCCACCCGCGGGTTGATCACACCTTTCGAAGCCAGCCAGCTCGTCAAGCACGAAGGCACGTTGCGCGTGATCCGAGCGCGGCTGCACTTGGTCGCGGGGCGACGCGAAGACCGGCTCGTGTTCGACCTGCAAACGGCTGTCGCCGAGAGCTTCGGCTACCAGCCCACCCGCGGCCTTCGCAGCAGCGAAGTGCTGATGCACCGCTACTACTGGGCTGCCAAGGCGGTAACGCAGCTCAACCAGATCCTGCTGCTGAACATCGAGGAGCGCGTCAGCGGGTCCGAAGCCGAGCCGATGCGGCCTATCAATGCGCGTTTCCTGGACCGCGCGGGCATGCTGGAGGTGGTCGACGACAGCCTCTATGTCGACAACCCGCATGCGATCCTGGAAACCTTCCTGGTGTATGAGCAGACGCCTGGCATCAAGGGCCTGTCGGCCCGCACGCTGCGGGCGCTTTACAACGCCCGCAAGGCGATGGACGTGCGCTTCCGCCGCGACCCCTTCAACCGCGAGATGTTCATCGACATCCTGCGCCAGCCCGAAGGTCTGACACACGCGCTGCGCTTGATGAATCAGACCTCGGTGCTGGGGCGCTACCTTTGGGTCTTCAGACGCATCGTCGGGCGCATGCAGCACGACCTGTTTCATGTCTACACGGTCGACCAGCACATCCTGATGGTGGTGCGCAACGTGCGCCGCTTCTTCATTCCCGAACACGCCCACGAATATCCGTTCTGCTCGCAACTGGCCGCCGGTTGGGACAAGCCGTGGCTCTTGTATGTGGCGGCGCTGTTCCACGACATTGCCAAAGGCCGCGGGGGCGACCATTCGGAGTTGGGCAGCACCGACGCGCGTCGCTTCTGCCGCGACCACGGCATCGACAAGCCCGACACGCGCCTGGTCGAATTCCTGGTCACGCACCACCTGACGATGAGCCGCGTGGCGCAGAAGGAAGACCTGTCTGACCCCGATGTCATCGCTGCTTTTGCGCGCGTGGTCCAGACCCCGCAGCGGCTGACCGCGCTGTACCTGTTGACGGTGGCCGACATCCGCGGCACCAGTCCGCGGGTCTGGAATGCGTGGAAGGGCAAGCTGCTGGAAGATCTGTACCGCTACACCTTGCGCGCCCTGGGGGGAGCCACGCTGAACCTGGCTGCCGAGATCGAATCGCGCAAGCAGGATGCGCGGCAGAAGATGGCGTTGCTGTCGGCGCTGCCGGGCACCGAGGAGCCACTTTGGAAGACGCTGGAAGTGAGCTACTTCGGGCGCCACGATGCATCCGACATCGCCTGGCATGCGCGTTCGCTGTGGCGCCATGTGCAAGCCCCGCTGCCCATCGTGCGGGCGCGGCCGTCCTCGGTGGGCGACGGGCTGCAGGTGCTGGTCTATGCCCCCGACCGCAGCGACCTGTTCGCGCGCATCTGCGGCTATTTCGACAGTGCGGGTTTCAGCATCCTGGACGCCAAGATCCACACCACCCGCACCGGCTATGCGCTGGACACCTTTCAGGTCGTTTCGCAGCACCTGGGCGCCAGCGGTGACGGGTCGGCAGCCGACCGCGATGTGCTTTACCGCGACCTGATCTCACTGGTCGAGACCCAGGCGACGACGGCGTTGTCGTCAGACGGCCCGTTGCCCGAACCGCGGCGCGGCCGCATCAGCCGCCGCGTGCGGTCGTTTCCGGTCAAGCCGCGCATCTCGCTGGCGCCCGACGAACGTGCTCAGCGCTGGCTGTTGACGGTGTCGGCCAGCGACCGCTCGGGCCTGCTGTATGCCATCGCCCGGGTGCTGGCGAGCCATGCGGTCAACCTGCAGCTGGCCAAGATCACCACCCTGGGTGAACGGGTCGAGGACACCTTCTTGGTCGACGGGCCGGAACTGCAGCGCACCAAGTCGCAGTTGCGGATCGAATCTGAACTGCTCGACGCGGCGGCCGCGCCGTTGGCCTGACGG
>JALYUN010000230.1 GCA_030853725.1 Pseudomonadota bacterium
TGATCAGCGCGACGCCGATCACGACCGGGACGAACACGGCGCTGACCTTGTCCACCAGCCGCTGGACGGGTGCCTTCTTGGCTTGCGCCGACTCGACCATGCGAACGATGCGCGCGAGCGTCGATTCAGCACCGACCGCCGTGGTCTGCACCACCAGCAGCCCCTCGCCGTTGACGGCGCCGCCGGTGACGTGATCGCCTTCCTGGCGCGCGACCGGCAGGCTCTCGCCGGTGATCAGCGATTCGTCCACCTCGCTGGCCCCCTCCTGCACCCGTCCATCGACGGGAATCCGTTCGCCCGGGCGGACGACCACCAGGTCACCGGGCTTGACTTGCGCGATCGGCACGTCACGCTCCACGCCACCTACGCGCAGGCGCGCTGTCTCGGGCCGCAACGCATTGAGGGCGCGGATCGCCTCGGTGGTCTGGTGCTTGGCCCGGGCTTCCAGCCATTTGCCGAGCAGCACCAGCGTGATGACCACCGCGGAGGCTTCGAAGTAGAGGTGCGGCGACCCTGCGGCGCCCTGGCGCAGCAGTTCATACAGGCTCAGCCCGAAAGCCGCCGAGGTACCGAGTGCGACCAACAGGTCCATGTTGCCGGCCCCGGCCCGCAGGGCTTTCCAGCCGGCGATGTAGAAGCGCGCACCGAGCCAGAATTGCACCGGTGTCGCCAGCGCCAGCTGCAGCCAGCCGTTCAGCATCCAGTGTCGGCCGAACAGCAGGCTCACCATCGGAACGACCAATGGCAGCGACAACGCCGCAGCCACGGCGACCGGCCACCAGGGCGCTGTCGGCCGCGGCGCTGCCGGCGTGCCGACGATGGCCGCCGGTTTGGCAACGTAGCCGGCCCGGTCCACTGCCGCGACCAGGGCATCGATGCCGACCATGCCGCTGGCGAACTGAACCTGCGCGGTCTCGGTGGCCAGGTTGACCTGTGCCGAAACCACGCCTTCGACCTTGCGCAGCGCCTTTTCGACGCGCGCAACGCAAGACGCGCAAGTCATGCCGTCGATCTCGAGCGTCACGGCCTGCTGCGGCACGCTGTAGCCGGCTCGCTCGACAGCCTCGGTGATCGTCCGGGGCTGCAGTTCGGCGCCGGATCGCAAGGTGGCGATCTCGGTGGCGAGATTGACGGTCGCAGACGTGACACCCGGCAAATGGCGCAGCACTTTTTCGACGCGGGCCACGCAGGAGGCACAGGTCATCCCTCCGATGGGGAACGACCAATCGGTCGAGCTGGGCGAGGAAGCGAGGGCAGTGGTCATGGTGCAGACGCCGGCGTGAGGCCGAGCGATGGTTAAGCGCAAGCTCGAGCTTGAAGCTTGACACGGTGGGAAAGTCAAGCGTCGCGTCCATGAAACCGCGCACTCTTGGCGTGCCGCACCGCGAGAGTCCCGTCGTTCAGCGATGCGAAGTCACGGTACTGCGCCGTCCGAAGGTGCCTATGGGTGGGCCGCTCTCCGGATTGGAACGCGAGGCCGGGATCCGTCGGGGGCTGTCGATCCCCATGTCGGCCGGGTCAGAAGGACCCCGAAGATGCCGACCAACGGCACCGCCAACCAAGCGAAGCTGTTCTGCGCCAACGCGCCGAAGAGCCAGCCGCCGGTTGCTGCCCCCAGTGTCTGGCCCAGGCCGGCGGCTGCGGCCACGCCCCCCATGGTGGTACCCAGACTTCCGCGCGCGGCGCCCGCGGCACGGTAGGCGATCACCGGCACGATCAGTCCGGTGCCGACGGCAGTGAGACTGATCCCCGCAACCATCCATGCATTGGCACGATGCAAAGCAAGAACCGTCAGGCCGACGATGGCCAACCCGAGGCCGGTCACGACCACCCGGCGCGCCGGCACCTTGTCCAGGAGCGCCGTGAAGAAGAGCAATGCGTTCACGGCCAACATCCCAAGCGCGCATTCCCCAAGCATCATCGCCACGTCGCGCGCCGACGTGCCGATATGCAACTGGCCCAACATCATGATGGCGCCGAAGATCGCTGACAGGACGATCACGGCCTGTGCCGTGAGTGCAGCGGAAGTCGTCCCGCCACCCACCCACGGGCCTACCCATCGCGCGACGATGTTGAGGGCGGGACCGAACAGGAATCCAAGCAGCGACATGGCGCCCAGCCATGCGAAGCGGCGAGCGCGCTGAGTCTCCGGGGTGTGCCGCGCGACCAGTGCCGACA
>JALYUN010000232.1 GCA_030853725.1 Pseudomonadota bacterium
CTGTCGCAGTTGCTCGACGACGCGATGCTCGCGGCCGGCGTCGCCGATCGTGAGGCTGCGAATCGCCTCGGCCAGCGCTGCGCGGTCTTCCGGGTGGACTTGACTCCGCCACAGCTCCGGGGTCCAGGCTTCGTGGTCGTGCGGGGCCAGCGCGCGCCACGCTGCCGAGGTAAACGATTCGTCACGCAGCAGATGCCAGTCTGCAACGCCCATGCCGGTGCCGTCCAGCGCCCATTCCCAGCGTTGCGATCGGCCGCGCCATGCCACCATAGCGGCATGTGCCAACAACATGGCAACCAATCCAGAGCCCGCCCACGCTGCAAGACCGGCGCCCGCCGAAGCTGGTGCGCCCCACAACGTGATGCCTTTTTCGGCATGGCTGGCGACCAGCAAGGTCGACGCCGCCAGGCTCAAACTGGCCAGCGCGAGCTGGCCACGCAAGGCCAGCGTCAACACCACCAACAACGGTAGCGTCAGCGCCAGGGTCGGCCACGGCGACCGGGCCAGCGGAGCCAGCCACATGGCCCACAACATGAGCACGATGGCAGCCACCGCGATCGACGTCGCACGCCAACGTCGCAGCGGGCGTCGAACATCCGGCAATTTGCGCTCGGCCGCCAGCACCAGGACCGCCATCGTGGTGGCCCCGATGGCGATCGTCACCCAGCCAGTCCACCAGGCCAGCAGAGGTTCCTGCGCGGTGGTCGCCACCACCCAAGCCGTCAACAGACCCGACATCGGAAATGCTGCGATGACCGCGGTCGCCAGGCTCAGGCTCGCAACGTCGATCGGGCGTTCCAGGCGCCCGTCGAAGTGCAACTGGCGCAGCACCGAGTGCGCGCCGATCGTGACGGCCGCGAGCCCGATCCCGGCCGTTGCAGCGAACCCGAAGGGCAGCGACAGACACAGCAGCGCGCCGCAAACCCCGAAAGCGGTGCCCACCGCCACAGCGCGGCCGAAGCGCCACGCGCCGGCCAGTGCTGCACCCACGGGTAGCGCCAGGGCGGCCCAAGGCAGAAACGGCAGTGCCAGTGCGCCTAAGTAAGTCAGCGCCAGATTCAAGACCGCCGCCACGAAGCTGCGACGCAGTACATCGACTCCTTCGCCGAGGGTCGAAAGACTCCAGGGCCGGCTTGTCCAGGGACGTTTGAACGTCATGGCTGTGACGCCCGCTGCATCAGCCAGGGCGTGCCCAATGGCGGCGTCAACGTGTGGTAGGACGTGGGAAGTGACTTCTTGCCAGCGGCATTTACGCCGGATTTCGCGCTGTCTTTCGCACTGTCTTTCTCGCCAATGGCGAAATAGCGCGACCCGGCGCTATCGTCGCCAAAGCCGCCTCGAAGCGAGTGGAGGTTCGGAGCGCTGGCGCCCCGAACGATCAGATCGTGAAATCGCTCAATGACTTGCCGGAGTCGATTGCCGCAGATAACCAGCGCGGCTTCAAACCGCGCCCCGACCAGGTTTCGCCACTGGCGGGATTCCGATATTTGGGCGCCACTTTGCTGGGGCTGCGTTTGGCAGTAGCTCCACGGCCACCGATATCGGCGACCGACAAGCCGTGTTCGGCCATCAATGCCTTGACCTTGTCGACTGCGTCCGAGCGTTGCTCGCGTTGCATGTCGGCAATTTGTTGTTCGAGTGCGGCTTTTTGAGCCAGTAGATCGCTGAGGGGTTGCTTGGCCATGTTTTATCTCTTGGTTGAAAAATGACCTGCGAAATATACCTGGAAATAGCAATCCGTGGTCTTCTTTATCGGGCGCTATATGCCCAGGCCCATCAGGGCTGTGGTGGAACATACCCGGCAGGCTGATCAGCGGCGCCGCCGAAGAAGAACTGTTCCATCTGGCGCGCCAGATACTGCCTGGCCCGCGCGTCGGCCAGATTCAGACGGTTTTCATTGACCAGCATCGTCTGGTGTTTCTTCCAGAGTTCGAAGGCTTCCTTGCTGACGTGGTCGTAGATTCGCTTGCCCAACTCACCTGGGTACGGCGAAAAGCCGAGTCCTTCGGCTTCCTTCTTGAGGTAGACGCATTGCACCATGCGGGTCATCTGTTTCTCCAGGCAGTAGGTAGGCACCGCAACAGGCTGCGGCCGGGATTCATAGTTTCTTGATCAGCACCTGCGAGCGCCGGTCCCAGTTGTATTTGCGTTTGCGCGCCTCTGGCAGCCATTCGGCGTCGACCGGCGTGAATCCGCGTTTGATGAACCAGTGCATGGTGCGGGTGGTGAGCACGAAGATGCTTTCGTGCCCGGCGGCGCGCGCGCGTTGTTCGATCCGCTTCAGCAGCCGCTCACCGTCGCCTTGCGACTGTGATTGCGGCGAGACGGTGAGCGCCGCCATCTCGGCGGTGTGCGCCTCCGGGTAGGGGTACAGCGCGGCGCAGCCGAAGATGATGCCGTCGTGTTCGACCACGCTGTAGTAGCTGATGTCGCGTTCGATTTCCGTGCGCTCGCGCCGCACCATGGTGCCGTCGCGCTCGAAGGGCTCGATCAACTGCAAGATACCGCCGACGTCGTCGTGCCCGGCCTCGCGCAGGCTTTCGAGTTTCTCGTCGACGACCATCGTGCCCATGCCGTCGTGGGTGAAGATTTCCAGCAGCAGCGCGCCGTCGGTGGCATAGGGCAGCATGTGCGAACGCTCGACCCCGCCTTCGCAAGCCTTCACGCAATACTGCAGATAGAAGCCGGTATCGGTCGGCTCCAATGCCGGCGGCAAGTTGGCCAGCAGGCGTTTGGCTTCGACCAGCGCCAATTCGGTGTCGATCGGGCTTTCGGCGTCCGCCGGGTCTTCGCGAATGCCGGGGGTTTCCGTCATGAAAACCAGTTTGTCGGCCTGCAGCGCAACCGCAGTGGCGGTGGCAACGTCTTCCATCGTCAGATTGAAGGCCTCGCCGGTGGGCGAAAAACCGAAAGGACTCAACAGCACCAGTGCGCCGGATTCGATGGCACGCCGAATCGCCGCTGAATCGACACGGCGCACCAAGCCGCTGTGAATGAAGTCGACGCCGTCGACAATGCCCACCGGCCGGGCTGTCAGGAAATTGCCCGACACCACACGCACGGTTGCATTGGCCATCGGAGTGTTGGGCAGACCCTGCGAAAAGGCGGCTTCGATTTCGAAACGCAACTGCCCCGCCGCTTCCTGGGCGGCGTCGAGCGCCACTGAATCGGTGATGCGCACGCCTTGGGCGAAACGCGATTCCTGGCCTTTGGCCAGAAGTTGTTCGGTGACCTGCGGTCTGAAACCGTAGGCCAGCACCAACTTGATGCCCATGGCGTGCAGGATCGACAGGTCCTGCACGAAGGCATTCATCTTGCCGGCAGCGATGCCTTCGCCCGCCAGGCCCACCACGAAGGTCTTGCCGCGATAGGCGTGGATGTAGGGCGCCACGGCACGAAACCAAGGAACAAAGGTATGGGGGAATACGAGACTCATCGATCGGTTGTCCAGTTCGAATATCGATTGTGCCGCAGCAGGGCGCGGTCGCTGTCCTTCGAATCGGCGGCCGGGTCCCGTCGGCGGCGAATGGTCTGTGGGCAACGGCGGCGCCGCGATAATCGGTAGCCCGTGACCGAGACTCCTACCGTTCAATCCCGTGCGCCGCGCCGCAGCGCGAGCCACCCGCCCACGCCGATCCCGCCCATCGGCTACCCGGAAGCTTTGCCCGTATCGGCGCGCCGCGAAGAGATCGCCCTGGCGATCTCGCAGCATCAGGTGGTGATCGTCTGCGGCGAAACCGGCTCGGGCAAGACCACGCAACTGCCGAAAATCTTGCTGCAGTTGGGGCGCGGCATCGGGGCCGGCGGCCGGGGCCTGATCGGTCATACGCAGCCGCGCCGCATTGCCGCCAGCAGCGTGGCCAAGCGCATCGCCGAAGAGCTGAATTCGCCGCTCGGCGAGGTGGTGGGCTACAAGGTTCGGTTCCAGGACCGCCTGCAACCGGGTGCCAGCGTCAAGTTGATGACCGACGGCATTCTGCTGGCCGAGACCGAACGCGATCCACTGCTGCGCCAGTACGACACGATCGTGATCGACGAAGCGCACGAGCGCAGCCTGAACATCGACTTCCTGCTCGGCTACCTGCGTCAGTTGCTGCCGCGGCGGCCCGACCTGAAGGTGGTCGTCACTTCGGCAACGATCGACGCCGACCGCTTCGCGCAGCATTTCAAGACGGCTGCAGGGCCCGCGCCGGTGCTGATGGTGTCGGGCCGGTTATTCCCGGTCGAGCAACGCTGGCGGCCTTTCGAAGAGCGGCGCGACTTCGACCTGCAAGACGCCATTGCCGAAGCGGTCGACGAACTGTGGCGTGACGCCCCCGGCGACATCCTGATCTTCCTGCCTGGCGAGCGCGAGATTCGCGATGCTGCAGATCATTTGCGCAAGCATCTGGCACAGCAGCATCGTGGTGGACCGCAGCCCGAAGTGCTGCCGCTGTTCGCGCGCTTGTCGGCGGCTGAACAAGACCGCGTTTTCAGTGCCGGCAACGGCCGCCGCATCGTGTTGGCGACCAACGTGGCCGAAACCTCGTTGACGGTGCCGGGCATTCGCTACGTTATCGACTCGGGCCTGGCGCGGGTCAAGCGCTACAGCTGGCGCAGCAAGGTCGAGCAACTGCAGATCGAGCCGATCAGCCAGGCGGCGGCCAACCAGCGCGCCGGCCGTTGCGGGCGGGTCGCCGATGGGATTTGCATCCGGCTCTACGACGAGGCCGACTTTGCGGCCCGCCCCCGCTTCACCGACCCCGAGATCCTGCGTTCGTCGTTGGCAGGCGTGATCTTGCGGATGAAGGCACTGAACCTGGGCTCGGTCGAAGACTTTCCCTTCTTGGAGCCACCGCCGAAGAAAGCCATCACCGACGGCTATGCGTTGTTGGGCGAGTTGAATGCGGTCGACGACGACAACGCGCTGACAGCCATCGGCCGTGAACTCTCGAAGCTGCCGCTGGACCCACGGGTCGGGCGGATGATCCTGGAAGCGCGCGACCGGGAAGCCTTGAGCGAAGTGCTGGTGATTGCGGCAGCGCTGAGCGGGCAGGACGTGCGCGACCGGCCGCTGGAGCAAGCTGCTGCCGCAGACGAGCGCCACCGCAAGTTCGACGACGAGCGCTCGGAGTTTGTCGGTTACCTGAAGCTGTGGGACTGGATCGAGGATGGCCGCGGCCATGGTGCGGCCACCCACAAGCTCACCAACCGCCAACAGGAGCAACGGCTGCGCGACAGCTTCGTGAGCCCGCGCAGGGTACGCGAATGGCGCGACATCCATTCGCAACTGCACACGGTGGTGGCTGAACACGGCTGGCGGCTGAACACCGCACCGGCCAGTTACGAACAACTGCACCTGTCGATGATGGCGGGGCTGCTGGGCAACATCGGCGCCAAGTCCGATGAGGACGACTGGTACCTGGGCGCGCGCGGCATTCGCTTCTGGCGCCACCCGGGCGCGCACCTGAGCAAGCGGCCCGGGCGCTGGTTGGTGGCGGCCGAACTGGTCGAGACCACCCGACTGTATGGCCGCGGCCTGGCCGGCATCGAGCCGACCTGGATCCCCGCAGTGGCCGGGCATCTCTTGAAGACCCAACTGCTGGAGCCGCACTGGGAGAAAAAAGCCGGTGAGGTGGTGGCGCTGGAGCGCGCCACGCTGTACGGGCTCGTTGTCTATAACAACCGGCGTGTCAACTTCGCCAACATCGACCCGGTCGCCGCGCGCGAGATGTTCATTCGCGAAGCGCTGATCAATGGCGACTGGGACAGCCGGCTGCCGTTCCTGGCCCACAACCGCAAGCTGATTGCCCAGGTGCAGGAGCTGGAACACAAGGCGCGGCGTCAGGACGTGCTGGTAGACGACGAACTGATCCACGCGTTCTACGACCAGCACCTGCCGGCCACGGTCGTCAGCGGACCGAGCCTGGAGCGATGGTTCCGCGAAGCCAGCAAGCAGGCCCCGAAGCTGCTGCAACTGACGCGCGACGAACTGATGCGCCATGAAGCTGCCGGCATCACCACCGAAGCCTTCCCGCGCACCGTGCGCATCGGCGGCATCGACTGTGCGGCGAGCTATCTGCACGAACCCGGCGACGCGAAAGACGGCGTCACGGTGACGGTGCCCATCTATGCGCTGAACCAGGTCAGCGAAGAGCGCTGCGAATGGCTGGTGCCGGGGATGCTGGCTGCCAAAGTGTTGGCACTCGTCAAAAGCCTGCACCAGCGCCCGCGATCACGTTTGGTGCCGCTGCCCGAGTTCGTGGCCGAGTTCTGCGCCACCGCTGCGTTCACACAGGGCGCGCTGATCGACGCCTTGCTGGCCGCCGTGCGCGAGCGCAGCCAGGTCGCCGTGCAGCGCAACGACTTCAAGCTGGAGCAACTCAGCCCGCACCTGTTCATGAACTTCCGCATTCACGATGAGACCGGGCGGCAGTTGGGGATGGGGCGCGACCTGGCGGGTCTGAAAGCCGAATTCGGCACGCAGGCGCGCAGTGCTTTCCAGGCGCTGGCAGCGTTGAAATCGTCTTTGCCGGCTGCGGCACCCGAGGCCGCGAGGGCGTCCCCGGTGACGCAGCAGCGGCGGGGTGCGGTATCGGCAGCTGCAGAGCCTGCACCCGCGGCACCGCAGCGCTACACCGACTGGCACTTCGGTGAACTGCCCGAACTGATGGAGCTGCGGCAAGGCGGGCAGACGCTGGTTGGGTTTCCAGCGCTGATCGATGGCGGCGATCATGTTCGGATCGAGGTCTTCGACGAACCCGAGCTGGCCGCCGAGCGCCACCGCGCCGGACTGCGCCGCTTGCTGGCGCTGCAGCTGAGAGAGCCGCTGAAGTATCTGGAGAAAAACCTCAGCGGACTGCAGACGATGGCCGGCGCCTACCTGTCGCTCGGTACGCTGGAAGAACTGCGGGCGCAGATTGTCGAAATCGCGCTAGACCGTGCCTTCCTCGCGGAGCCGCTGCCCGCCGACGCCGCGGCTTTCAAACGCAGGTTGGACGAAGGCCGCGCGCGGCTCAACCTGATTGCGCAGGAAGTGGCGCGCCAGGCGGGCGTGGTGCTAGCCGAGTTCGCGGCTGCGCAGCGCAAGCTCAAGGACAGCAAGGCGCCGCGCGACGTTTCCGACGACGTGGCCGCGCAATTGCAGCGCCTGGTCGGCAAGCACTTCCTGACGCAAACACCGTGGGCTGCACTGTTGCATCTGCCGCGCTACCTGCGCGCGGTGGTGATGCGGCTGGACAAGCTGCGCAGCGACCCGGCACGCGACGCCGCCAGACTGTCTGAACTGCGGCCGCTGGAACAACGCTGGCTACGCCGCAGCATCGAGCTCAGAGGCGCACCGCATGCAAGGCTGGACGAGTACCGCTGGTTGCTGGAAGAACTGCGGGTCAGCCTCTTCGCGCAAGAGCTTCGAACGCCGCAGCCTGTGAGCGTCAAGCGCCTCGACAAGGCATGGGCGCAGTTGGCCGCTTGAGCTGCACCGGGCTTGAATCGTTGCTTGGCTAATCGATGGTTCCGGACTGTGCCTACAACTTGCCAGCTTCCTTGTGGATCGCCGCGTGAAATCAGTTCCTGTCTTGGGCTGGGCCGAAGAGCGTCGGCGCCAGCGCCGCGCTGAGCGACAGACGAACAATCCGCTGCGCGCCATCAAGGAGGCGGGTCG
>JALYUN010000240.1 GCA_030853725.1 Pseudomonadota bacterium
GAACTGCAGGTCGCCGCTACGGTCGCCAGCACGCTTCCAGCCGAGGCCGCGGCGGCTCTGCACCACATGCGCTGCGGCCGGCATTTGCTGCGCGTCGCCCTGCCAGTGCAGCCGGTACGACAGTGCCAGCGGCGTGCCCGGCGCAGGTTGCGTGGCCGGCACCCAGTAGGCGACGATGTTGTCGTGGGTTTCGTCGGGGGTGTGCAGTTGCAGCAGTTCGACCCGGCCGGGGCCCCAGTCGCCAACGGGCTCGACCCAGGCACTGGGCCGGCGCTCGTAGTGCGCTTCGTCGTCTTCGTAGCTTGCGAAATTGCGATCGCGCTGCATCAGGCCGTAGCCCAGCAGGCTGCGGGCGCTGAAGCTGCTGACCAGCGGGGTGCTGGGGTTGACCAGCGGACGCCACAGCGCTTCGCCGTCGGCCTGCACCATCAGTCCGTCGGAGTCGTGGACTTCGGGTCGGAAGTCACCGGGTTGGGGCTGGTTCTCGCCGCTGCTGTACATGCTGGTCAGCGGCGCAATGCCCAACCTGGCCACCGGCCCCCGCAGGTACAGGCGTTGTTCGACCTCGATCACCGTCTCCGCGCCCGGCGTTACGGTGAAGCGATAAGCACCGGCGGCGCTCGGCGAATCCAGCAACGCGTAGATCACCAGCGCCTTGGCGTTGGCGGCCGGGCGCTCGATCCAGAAGGTCGTGAAGCGCGGGAACTCTTCGCCCTGGCCGGGGGGCGCGTCGACGGTGTCGATCGCCAGTGCGCGCGCCGAAAGCCCGTAGCGTTGGCCTTGGCCCAGTGCGCGGAAGTAGCTGGCGCCCAGGAACACGATCAGCTCGTCACGCACACCCGGCTGGTTCAAGGCGGTGTGCACCCGGAAGCCGGCATAGCCGATGTCACCCCACTGGTTGCGGTTCAAGCGGTTCTTGCCGAAGGTCCACGCCGCGGGGTCGTAGTGGATCGGCTGCACCTGGCCGCCGACGATCTGGTTGATCTGCACCGGCTGCCGGTTGTTGCGACCCAGGTGGAAAAACTGCAGCTCGAAGGGCAGGCCCTGGTCGCGCCAGACGGCGCGTTCGGAGCGGTAGCGGATGTCGCGCATGGCGTCGTAGTCCAGCGCCGCCAGTTCGGCCGGCAGCGCCGGTGGGCTGGCTCGGTAGGGCGCCGAGGCCTCGCGTGCAGCAATGGCGGCCACGTCGTCCAGACCGAAGGCGCACGCGGGCGCCGCGCTCAGCAGCGTCAGCAGCAATCCGAAGGTGGCAAGGAGCAGGCGAGACATCCGAGGCAGCGGGCCGGGTGGGACGCCCCGATGGCGTCGTCAGCGGTGCCTGTTGCAGAGTCCGTGCCAAGCCCTGAAAACCGTCCTGAATCAAGGACTTGAATGGCAACGGCGGTTATCGACCGGCGCCGGATCCAGCAAAGCGTCGCCGATCTGCGACAGGTGCGTGGACGCACGGCCAGAGGAAGCTGTGCTGTACCCCGCAGCGCCCGCTGCCGGGCCGCTGTCGCTAACCGGCGACAGGCTCCGGCGGTGGCGGCAAATCGGCCCGAAATCGCGCCGGTGTGAGGTCGTGGCGCTGCAGCAGCCGGTAGAACTCGGTGCGGTTGCGCTCGGCCAGCCGGGCGGCGTCGGCCACGTTGCCGTCGGTCAGCTTCAAGAGCCCGACCAGGTAGTCGCGTTCGAAGCGGCTGCGGGCTTCGGCGTAGCTCAGCGCTTCCACGCCCGGCGTGCGCAGTGCGCGTTGCACCAGTGCCAGCGGAATCAGCGGCGCCGTCGCCAGCGCGCAGACCTGCTCCACCACGTTGTGCAACTGGCGCACGTTGCCGGGCCAGGGCGCGGTGGCCAGCGCACGCAGTGCATCGGGCGCGAAGCCGTTGATGCGCCGGCCGTGGCGCGCGGCGATCTGGCCCAGGAAGTGTTGCGCCAGCAGCGGAATGTCTTCACGCCGCTCGGCCAGTGTCGGCAGGCTCAGCGTGACGACGTTCAGCCGGTAGTACAGGTCTTCACGGAAACTGCCGTCGGCCAGCGCCGCGTCCAGGTCGCGGTGGGTGGCCGAGAGAATGCGCACGTCGATCGGCACCGACTGGTTCGCTCCCACCGGCCGCACCGACCGTTCCTGCAGCACCCGCAACAGCTTGACTTGCAGCGCCAGCGGCATGTCGCCGATCTCGTCCAGGAACAGCGAGCCGCCGTCGGCCGCCTGAAACAAGCCGCGGTGGTTCGCGAGTGCGCCGGTGAAGGCGCCTTTGACGTGGCCGAACAGCTCGCTTTCCAGCAGCGCTTCGGGAATGGCGCTGCAGTTGACCGCCACGAACGGCTTGGCCGCGCGGCTGCTCGCGTGGTGCACGGCTTGTGCGAGCAACTCCTTGCCGCTGCCGCTTTCGCCGCGGATCAGCACGCTCACGTCGCTGCGCGCCACCAGCAATGCTTCCGACAACAGCTCGTTCATGCGCGCGCTGTGGCTGACGATGGCGCTGCGCCATGCGGCCGGCGCGCGCGTGTCGTCGGCGGCCGGGGCCGCCAGGGCCAGCGCTTTCGCCACCTGTTCCAGCAGCAGCTTGCCGTCGAAGGGCTTGGTCAGGTAGGTGAAGACGCCGCGCGACGTGGCCTCGACCGCATCGGGAATGGTGCCATGGGCTGTCAGCAGGATCACCGGCAGCGCCGGGTGGGCCGAGCGAATCCGGTCGAACAGCGCCAGCCCGTCGGCGCCCGGCAACTGCACATCGCTGATCACGACCTGCGGCCGAGACAGCTCGATCTGCGCCAGGGCGGCTTCGGCCGACTCGGCACTGCTGACGCGGTAGCCAGCCGAGTTCAGCCGCATCGCCAGCAGGCGCAGCATGTCGATGTCGTCGTCGACGACCAGCACCTGCGCGCCAGCAGTGGCCATGGTGTTCAGCGCTGCGGCCGCGCTGCGCCGGGTGCGCCTGGGGCCGGCGGCAACGCCGCGCCAGGCGGACGGCCGCTGATGCTGCGCTCGATCGCTTTTAAAGCTTCGAGCTGATTGTTCAATTGCTCGATGCGACGCTGCTGTTCACGCATCTGCTGGGCCTGGCGGTCAGCCTGTTCTTCCAGCCGGCGCTGTTCGGCCAGCCGGTCTTGCAGCAGGCGCGCCAGCCCGCGCCAGGGCGGTGCCACGCCTTGCCGCGTCAACGGCTCCAGCACACCCTGGGCCCGCGGCAGGTCGCCGTTCTGGCGGCTATAGGCCAGCAGCAAGGCGAGTTGCAGTCGGCTGACGGGTTCGTCGCCCGCATCGGCCAAGCGCACCTGTTCGCGCGCCAGGTCGGCGGGGCCGAGTTCCCGCACACGCTCCACGTAGGCCAACAGGCGGCCGGCGGCTGCTTCGAAGCGAATGGCCGAATCGGCACTGGATGCGGCCGCAGCGGCTGCAGCGCCGGCGACCGATTGCGACAGGGCAGCATCGCGGGCCGCCCCAGCAGCCGAAGCTGCGGCTTCGAGCGTCGCCGCAACCGGTATCGGCGTCGACACCGACACCGGCGCCAGGGGTTGCGGCATCGGACTGTTGCAGCCCGCGATTGCGACCAACGCAGCCAGCGTGCACCGCTTGATCCAGACCGCAGGACCGTAGACGTCAATCGACGAGGGCATGGGGCAGTTCGATTCGGAAGTGGGCGCCCGGGACAGAACGGGCGGGGTCGGATTTCAGCAGACTGACGCGGCCCCCGTGCGCCGCCACCGTTTCAGCCACGATCGACAAACCGATTCCGGTGCCGGCCAGGCCGCTGTCTTCCGGCTGGCGCTGCCCGCGGTAGAAAGGCTCGAAGATACGGTCGCGCTCCGCCGGGTCGATACCGAGCCCCTGGTCGGCCACATCGATCTGCAAACCGTCGCCGCTGTGGGTGGCATCGATGCGGATGGTAGTGCCCGCCGGACTGAAACGAATCGCGTTGGCGAGCAGGTTGCCAACGGCGCTGGTCAGCAATTCAGGGTCGACCTCGGCGTGCAGTGCCTGGGCGTCGACCTGCACCGCTACAGTTCTTGCGCGCCATTGCAACTGTTGCGAATCGACAAGGCTCGCAATCAACGCCCCGATGTCGGTGCGGCGTCGCACCGGCCGTTGCGCCGCGAACGCGGCCGCATTGAAGCGCAGCAGGTCTTCGATGCGGCGCTGCAGTGCCGCGGTGTTGTCGTGCAAGATGCGGGCGACTTCGCGCTGGTTGTCCGACAGCGGCCCCGCCACCCCGTCCTGCAACAACGCCACACCTTCGCGCAGTGCGGCCAACGGTGTCTTCAGCTCATGCGAGACATGGCGCAGGAAGCGCGCCTTGTCGGCGTCGTCGGCCGCCAGTCGTTGCCGCAGGCCGTCCAGCCGGCGGCCGATCTGGCGTACGTCACTCGGGCCCGGGATTTCGATGCGCTCATCAAGCTGGTTAGCACCCAACGCATCGATCGCGGTTTCGACGCGCCGCAACGGTCTGGCCAAACCCAGCGCCAGTGCCAGCGCCAGCACACCGGCCAACGCAAGACCCAATAGCAGCAGGCGGCCGACTGCCACGCGGCCGGCTTCCAGTTCGGCTTGCAGCGCGGCGTTGCGCTGCAAGCTGATGTCGCGCACTTGCTCGGCCAGCCGGTTGTGCTGCGTGTCGAGCTGGCGAAACGCCACCGCCAAGCGCTGGTCGCGCGCCAGTGATTCGCTGTTGGCCAGCGTGACACGGTCGACCTCGGCTTCGATCTGCTCGCGCGTCTGGCGCCAGCCTTCGATCGAAGCGGGCAACAGCACCGGGGCCAGCGCTTGCAGATGGCTGTCGGCTTCAGCGGCAGCGCGGGTGTAGATCTCACGCAGTGGCGGGTCGCCCAGCACCACGAACTGACGAGCCGCGCGCTCCATCGTGCGGCCTTCCTCGCCGAGCCGTTCCACGTTTCCCGTGAGCTGCAGCGTGCGCTCGGCGCCGGCCCGGCTGCGCTGCAGCAACTGCTCGAGCGTGAATTGCCCGCGCAACGCCACCGCGCCCATCAGCCCCGCCATCAGCAGGAAGGCGGCCAGCAGCAGCTGGCGGAACGACGGCCGGAACGCGGAACGCGAGAGCAGCGGCGACGCTTCGCGGGTGCTCATCGGGCGCAGACGTCTACCCTGGCTTACATGCCCGCATAGTTGGGTCCGCCGCCGCCCTCAGGCGTCACCCAGACGATGTTCTGCGTCGGGTCCTTGATGTCGCAGGTCTTGCAGTGCACGCAGTTCTGGGCGTTGATCTGCAGCCGCTCTTGCCCCGCGGCGCCGGCCGCGCCATCGGCCGGCACGAACTCGTAGACGCCGGCCGGGCAGTAGCGGCTCTCAGGCCCGGCGTAATGGCGCAGGTTGATGGCTACCGGCACGCTCGGATCCCTCAGCGTCAGATGCGAAGGTTGGTTCTCTTCGTGGTTGGTGTTGCTGATGAAAACCGAGCTTAGGCGGTCGAAGGTCAGCGTGCCGTCGGGGCGCGGGTAGACAATCTTCGGCACTTGCGATGCGGCATGCAGCCGTTCGTGGTCATAGCCATGGCGGTGCAGCGTCCACGGCGGGCTGGTGATGCCCAGCTTGGGCAGCAGCCACTGCTCGATGCCCGTCATCAGTGTGCCGACGGTGTTGCCCTTTTTGAACCACTGCTTGAAGTTGCGGCTCTGCCTCAACTCGGCATGCAGCCAGCTTTGCTCGAAGGCTTCGGGGAACGCGCTTAGCTCGTCACCCGAGCGTCCGGCTTTCAGCGCTGCGTCGGCGGCTTCGGCTGCCAGCATGCCGGTCTTGATAGCCGCGTGGCTGCCCTTGATGCGTGCCGCGTTCAAGGTTCCGGCGCCGCAACCCACCAGCGCGCCGCCGGGGAACACCAGCTTCGGCAGACTCAACAGCCCACCCGCGGTGATGGCGCGCGCGCCGTAGCCGATGCGCTTGCCGCCTTCGATGTGCTGGCGGATGGCGGGGTGCGTCTTCCAGCGCTGCATCTCTTCGAAGGGACTGATCCACGGGTTCTGATAATCGAGCCCGGTGACGAAGCCGAGTTCGACTTGATTGCCCTGCAGGTGATACAGAAAACCGCCGCCATAGGTCTGTTCATCCATCGGCCAGCCGGCGGTGTGAACCACGAGGCCGGGCTGGGCCTTGGCCGGGTCGACTTCCCACAGTTCTTTCACGCCCAGCGCATAGCTCTGCGGGTCGCGCCCGTGGTCCAGGTCGAAATGGCGGATGACCAACTTCGACAAGCTGCCGCGCGAGCCTTCGGCAAACACCGTGTACTTGGCCTGCAACTCCATCCCGAGCTGAAAGCCTTCGTGCGGCTCACCGTCCTTGCCCACGCCCAGGTTGCCGGTGGCCACACCGCGCACCGCACCGTTGTCGGCATACAGCACTTCGGCGGCCGGGAAGCCCGGAAAGATTTCCACGCCCAGCGCTTCGGCCTGTTCAGCCATCCATTTCGTCAACGCGCCCAGGCTGATGACGTAGTTGCCCTGGTTGTGCAGGCAGCCGGGCACCAGCCAGTCGGGGGTGCGGCGTGATGTGGTCTTGTCGAGAAACAGCACCTCGTCACCCGTCACCGGTTGCAGCAGCGGCGCGCCTTTCTCTTTCCAGTCGGGCAACAGTTCGGTCAGCGCGCGCGGGTCCATCACGTTGCCGCTCAAGATATGTGCGCCGGGCTCCGAGCCTTTCTCCAGCACTACCACCGCGCGTTCGGGATCGAGCTGCTTCAGCCGGATGGCCGTTGCAAGGCCCGCGGGGCCGGCGCCGACCACCAGCACGTCGACTTCCATGCTTTCGCGCGGACCGTATGTCGCTAGGATTTCTGCGGGTGTCATGGGCTGTTCCTTTGGCATGGAATTCTAGGGTGACGCTGCTGCGCTCAGCAGTAGACGGCCCCGCGCTGCAGTGTCCCCACGCCCAGCGCTTTTTCTATGACGCCCCTATAAGGCGAGGCGCTGATGGCTTTCTATGGTGGAAGCGTTGGCCGTCGCGCCGGGGTTGCCGGCAAGCCCTGCGACAAAGCCATAGAGCCGAGCCATGACCGACAGCGACGAGAAGACAGCAGGCGAAGCGCCCCGCAAGCGTCCAGAAGGCGAGCCCGGCCGTCGTTCGACCGACAGGAAGAAACGCGCCGATGACGATGACCATCACGACAATCGCGACGAAGAGAAAGAAAACAAAGAAGACAAGGACGACAGCGACGACGAGGATGACGACGAGGACAACGACGAAGACCAAGGTGACGACAAGCCGTCGAAGCTGAAGGATCCGAAAGTCCGCATCGGTCTGATCGTCTTCGCCGTCCTGGTCGTTCTCGGACTCGCCATCTGGCTGACCTATTACTGGACCACCGGTCGCTATCTGCAATCGACCGACGACGCTTTTCTGCAGGCTGACCAGGTGATCGTGTCCTCGAAGATTGCCGGCTATGTAGAAGAGGTTTTCGTCAAAGACAACGAAACCGTCAAGGCCGGCCAACCGCTGCTGCGCATCAGCCGCCAGGACAGCCGCGCTGCGGCCGAGCAGGCACGCGCCCAGGTGGCGCAGGGTAAGGCGTCGGTCCTGCAGGTCGAAGCCCAGATCCAACAGCAGCGCGCCCAGATCGACGCCGCCGATGCGCAGGTGGCTGGCGCACGCAGCACACTGAAGAACGCCCAGACGCAAGTCGACCGCTACACGCCGCTGGTGGAACTCGGCGCACAGAGCGCTGAAGAACTGACGCAATTGCGGCAGGCACGCGACCAGGCGGCCGCTCAGTTGGCGCAAGCGCTGGCGCAGCGCCGCAGCGCAGCGCGACAAGTCGACACGCTTCGCGCACAAACCGGAGTCGCGCTGGCACAGGTCGACGCGGCCGAAGCCCAGGCGCGCAAGGCCGACTCCGACCTGAGCGACACGCTGGTCAGCAGCAGCATCGACGGCCGGATCGGCAACAAGACGGTCGAGGTCGGCCAGTTCGTGCAGCCCACCACGCGGTTGATGTCGGTGGTGCCGGTGCAGGACCTGTACCTGGTGGCCAACTTCAAGGAAACGCAGATCACGTTGATGCGCGTCGGCCAGCCGGTGACGATCGAAGTCGACGCCTTGGGCGGCGAACAACTGCAAGGCACCGTCGAGAGTTTCGCGCCCGGCACCGGCGCCCAGTTCGCATTACTGCCGCCGCAGAACGCCACCGGCAACTTCACCAAGATCGTGCAGCGCGTGCCGGTGCGGATTCACATCGACGATGCCCCAGAGGCCGGCAAGGTGCTGCTGCCGGGGTTGTCGGCGGTGGTCACGGTCGACACCATCGGATCGAAAGCGGCGAAGAAGCGCATCGAACGCGAAGCCGACCGGCGCTCCGACGAACGCGAAGCCGCGCACGACCAGGCGGTGGATCGCGACCGCAGCGCCAGCCAGCCCGGACCCGGTCAGTGAGCGCAGCGGCGGCTTCGACTTCGGGCAACGAAGCGCGCAGCAAGAAGACCCGCGGCAAAAGCAGCAGTGGCTCGGGCGAGCGCGCCGACACCGCCGCCTGGCTTGCGGTGGCGGCCGGCACCATCGGGTCATTCATGGCGTTGCTGGACGTGTCGATCGTAAACACCGCGTTGCCGACCATCCAGGGCGCGATCGGTGCCGACGCGCAACAGGCGACCTGGATTTCTACCGCCTATCTGGTGTCAGAGATCGTGATGATCGCGCTGGCCGGCTGGTTTTCGCGCCTGTTGGGCCTGCGCCGCTTTCTGATCATCGCCACCGTCACCTTCATCATTTTTTCGATGATCTGCGGGACCGCCGAATCGTTGATCCAGATGGTGATCGGCCGCGTTGGCCAGGGTTTCACTGGCGGCGCCATGATCCCGACCGCGCTGACCATCGTCTCGACCCGCCTACCGCCCAAGCAGCGTCCGATCGGCATGGCGCTGTTCGGCTTCACCGCGGTGATGGGCCCGGTGTTCGGGCCGTTGCTGGGCGGCATCCTGACCGAACACGCGAGCTGGCACTACGCCTTCTTCATCAATCTGCCGGTAAGCCTGTTGCTGCTGGCGCTGCTCGTGCTGGGGCTAAAGCCCGGCAAGGCGCGGCCGCAGATGCTGGCCCGGGCCGACTGGATCGGCATTCTCGGCCTGACGCTCGGCCTGGGCTGCCTGACGGTGGTGCTGGAAGAAGGTCAGCAGGAATACTGGTTCGCGTCGACGTTGATCGTGGTCCTGACGATCACGTCGCTGAGCGGTTTCGTGCTGTTGGCCATCGGCCAGTTCACCGCGAAAGAGCCGGTGGTGGCTTTGAAGATCCTGCGCAAGCGGGCCTTCCTGCTGGTGTTCCTGGTTTCCCTGGCGGTGGGCGCGGCGCTCTATGGACTGCTCTATCTGATTCCGCAGTTCCTGGCGTTTCCGGGCGGTGCCGACTACAACGCCGAACAATCGGGCTTCGTGGTGCTGGTCAGCGGCCTGCCGCCGTTGTTGATGTTCGTGCTGTTCCCGACGATCCTGGCGAAGGTCGACATCCGGATCGTGCTGACGGTGGGCCTGGTTTGCTTCGCTTCGAGCTGCTTCCTGAATGCGACGCTGGTGCCCGAAGCCAACGGCCAGCAGTTCATCGTGGCCCAGATTCTGCGCGGCTTCGGCCAGTTTTTCACGCTGGTGTTCCTGAACTCGGCAGCGACCAGCGCCGTGCCAGAGAAATATGCCGAAGACGCTTCGGGCCTTTTCAACGCAGCGCGAAACCTGGGCGGTTCTTTCGGCTTGGCGATGGTGGCCACCATGCAGGAGCGCCGCCAGCACCTGCATATGGCGCGGGTGCAGGAGTCGTTGAGCGCGAACGCGTTGCAGGCACAGGACTTCGTGCATCAATTTTCGAACCTGTCGTCCAGCGGCACTGCTGCAGGCGGGGGCGTCGAACGCGCCCTGGCGATGCTGGGTCAGCAGATGCGCATCCAGGCCACGGTCATGACCTACAACGATCTCTTCATGATCTTCGGCTTCGTGCTGCTGGCGGTGATACCGATGGTCTGGTTCATGGAACCGCTGAAGACCCAGACCGGGTCGCGTTGAGAGGTCACTGGCATGGTGCGCACTTCCGCTTCAATGGCTACGGCCGCCGCTTTGCTGGCAATGTCTGCCTGCACGGTGGGGCCCGACTACCGCGGCCCGCCGACGGTGGCCCCGCAGGCAGACGCGGCGGGCGCCTTTCGCCGGGCCGGGGACGAAACCGCCACCGTCAACCCGCCGGCGCGCTGGTGGGAAGCCCTGCACGACCCGGTGCTGAGCGAGCTGGTCGAACGCGGTTTGCACAACAGCCCGAACCTGCAAGCGGCCGAGGCGCGGATTCGTCAAGCGCGTGCGGTCCTGGGTTCACGGCAGTCCGACGCGTTGCCGAAAGCCACGGCCACCGGTGCTGCGATTCGGGCCACGGTACCGCCCGGCAGTCCGCTGGCGGCGCTGAGCGGGGGCGGGTCTTCAGGCGGAGCCGGCGGTGCCGACGCGCCGCCGCCGGGTCGCAAGGCGTTCAACGTCTTCAACGCCGGCTTCGACGCCACCTGGGAGCTCGACTTGTTCGGTGGCGTGCGGCGCGGGGTCGAAGGCGCGCGCGCGCAAGTGGCGGCGTCTGTCGCGCGCTACGAAGACGTGCAGGTCCAGCTTGCCGCAGAGATCGGCCAGGCCTACACCGCCCTGCGCAGCCAGCAGCTGCAGATTGCCCTGGCGAACCGGATCGAATCCGCGCAGCAAAAGCTGCTGGACCTGCAACGGGCCCGCCGCCGCTACGGCACGGCCGACGACCGCAGCATCGAGCCAGCTCGCGCGCAACTGATCCAGACCCGCGCGAGCGCGGCGCCGCTGCCAGGTCAGTTGGCGCAGTCGCTGGACCAACTGGCTTTGCTGACGGGGCAGGAGCCCGGCACGCTGGACGCGATGTTGGTGGCATCCGCGGCCGACCCGGGATCGGTGCCGGTCTCTGCTGCGATGGGTTCGGCCCCGGCCCTCTTGCCACCGCTGCCAACGTCGGTGGCCGTGGGTGACCCGCGCGCCATGCTGCGGCGCCGCCCCGATGTGCGCGCGGCCGAACGCGTGCTCGCGGCCAGCAATGCCGCCATCGGCAGCGCGGTGGCGCAGCGCTTCCCGTCGGTCACGCTGTTCGGCAACATCGGCTTCACCAACGGCCAGTTTCCGAAGCTGTTGCAGGTCGATTCACTGTCGGCGTTGGGCGGACCGATCCTGCGCTGGAACTTCCTCAACTTCGGTGCGGTGCAGGCCGGCATCGACCAAGCCGAGGCCGCCAACGACGAAGCGCTGGCGAACTACCGCGGCGCAGTGCTGCAGGCGCTGCAGGACGCCGAGAGCAGCCTGGCGCGTTTCGGCCAGCAACGGCGCACGCTGGCACAGCGCATCGACGGTGTGGCGTCGGCTGAGCGCCAGTTTCATCTGGCGCGTGTGCGTCAGGTGGGTGGCACCGCTTCGATGCTCGATGTGTGGCTGGCCGAATCACGGGAGTTGCAGGCCGAGCAGGCGCGCGTGATGGCCGAAGCCGAATTGCTGCGCGACTTCATCGCCTTGCAGAAAAGCCTGGGGCTGGGGTGGCAGCCCCGCCCGGCGGGCTGACTCAACGGCGCAGCCAGTTCACGGTCGCCAGCCCGGCCATCGTGAGTGCCACCGACCCCACCACATGGGTCGTTACGGTCGCCAGCGCCCAGGCCGCCCGTCCGCCTTCCAGCGCTTGCACCACTTCGGCTGAGAAGGTCGAGAAGGTGGTCAGTCCACCCAGGAAGCCAGTGATGACAAACAGCCGCCATTCGGGCGAGAGGTTCGGCGCGTGCAGGAAGACGCCCATGGCCACGCCGATCAGATAGCCGCCCAACAGGTTGGCCAACAAGGTGCCGGGCGGCAGCGCCGGGAACAGGTGATTCAGCCCGATGCCAAGTCCGAAGCGCAGCATGGCGCCGAGCGCGGCGCCGAGTCCGATGGAGAGTAGGGCAAGCAACATGGCGTGTTCGATTATCGCGAGCCACCGTGACGGCGCAGCAGTCGTGCGGCGAAGCACACACGGAGCGGGATATGACGCGGGATATGAAGCGGTACAGGGCGCAATGTCATACACTGCAAGACAGCCGTTCGTTTTGTGCGGCGTAGTGGGGAACACATCATGCGGATCAATGCGCGGCTGGACGACGATGCCGCCGAGCAAGTCGCCTACCTGACTCGCGTCACAGAGCAGGGTGTCAGCCACGTGGTGCGCGAAAGCGTTGCCCACTACTACGCGCTCGTGAAGGCGCAGCAGAGCGGGCCCCGGCGCCTGCTGGCTTCCATCGGCAAGGGCGACAGCGGTCGCAGCGACATCGCCGGCAACCTGAAACTGCATCTGGGCGAGAGTCTGGACGCCAAGCACGGCCGCGCGCGTTGATCGCCGTCGACGCTGGTTTTCTGTATGCGCTAGTCGACCAGCGCGACGCCTGGCATGCACGGGCGCGGGCGCAGGCGCCGACTGCCGCCGAAGGCTGGATCACCACTTGGCCGGTTCTCACCGAGGCCACGCATCTGATGACCCGCTGGCTCGGCAGCGCTTTCGCCGCCGCGTTGATGGAAGATGTGGGCGAAGGGGGTCTGGCGGTTTGGGAGCCGCCGCATTCGCACTGGACCCGCATCGCGCCGCTGATGCGCAGCTACGCGAAGCTGCCGATGGACCTGGCCGACGCCACCTTGTTACTGCTGGCAGATCACCTGGGCCACGGCCGCATCCTGTCGACCGACGAACGCGATTTCCGCACCTATCGCTGGAAGCGCCACAAGCCGTTTCACAACCTGCTGGCCGAAGGCTGAACAAGCTTGCCGACGGGATCAGGCGACTCTGCTGTCGGTCCGGCGGCAGCGGCTCGGGCTTCGTCTGAAACAACGGCAAGACCGCATGTCGGCACCAGCGCAACGGCGCTCAGACCATGCCGCCATTGGCACGCAATACCTGGCCGTTGATCCAGCGGCCATCGGGGCCGACCAGGACGGACACCGCTGCGGCGATGTCGTCGGGGGTTTGCCGATCTGGCCGGCCATCGCGTTGTTGGGTTGCGCTCGCTGAGCACGGGTTCGGATGCGCCGCGGGTGCGCGTGTTTCTGGATTGGGCGGCGCAGGCATTCGCCGCCCGGAACGTGGCGCGTGCCTGAAGACGCGACCTGAGCGCGGGCGTAACGCGCCGCATTCGGCGGACTCGCTGCAGAGCCGCCACGATGCTTCGGTACGATCGCGGCAGCTGATCGCAATGCGGACGATGTGCCCGCGCACTACTGGAGCAGACCGGCATGTCGATGGACGTCGTGGACTACGAGATCAAGGGCGCAGAGATGCAGTTCGTCGAGGTCGAACTCGACCCGGGCGAAGCCGCTGTGGGCGAAGCCGGCAGCATGTTCTACATGGACGCCGGCATCACGATGGACACCGTGTTCGGCGACGGCAGCACCAACCAAAGCGGCTTGTTCGGCAAGCTATTGGGCGCCGGCAAGCGGCTCGTCACCGGGGAGTCGCTCTTCACCACCGTCTACACCAATGCCTGTGCGGTCAAGCAGCGCGTAGCCTTCGCCGCGCCCTATCCCGGCAAGATCCTGGCGATGGACCTGCGCCAGCTCGGCGGCACGCTGATCTGCCAGAAAGACGCCTTTCTGTGCGCAGCTCGGGGCGTGGCGCTGGGCATCGCGTTTCAGAAGCGGCTGTCGGCCGGCTTCTTCGGCGGCGAAGGTTTCATCATGCAAAGGCTCGACGGCGACGGCCTGGCCTTCGTGCACGCCGGTGGCACCGTGGTTTCGCGCGAATTGCGCAGCGGCGAAACGCTGCTGGTGGACACGGGCTGCGTGGTTGCCTACACCCCGAATGTCGACTTTGAGATTCAGTACGTCGGCAAGGTCAAGACCGCGCTGTTCGGTGGCGAAGGTCTGTTTCTGGCGCGCTTGAGCGGCCCCGGCACGCTGTGGTTGCAGAGCTTGCCGTTTTCGCGCCTGGCGTCGCGCGTGTTCGCCGCTGCGCCGCAACGCGGTGGGTCGCGCGGTGAAAGCTCGCTGGGCGGCCTGGCCATCGGCGGCGGCCTGCTCGGTGGCATTCTGGGTGGCGACACCGATGATTGACCGCGGCATGGCCGTGGCGCTGCTGATGTGCGCGGTGACCGGCTTCGCGCAAGCGGCTGCCGCGCCGGTGGCGATCGAAGCGCTGACCTCGACCGAGTTGCGCGAGCGCATCGCCGCTGGCGCCACCACCGTGCTGTTCCCGATCGGCGGCACCGAGCAGAACGGCGCGCACATGGTGCTGGGCAAGCACAACGTGCGCGCCACGGTACTGGCTGAACGCATCGCCCGGCAGCTCGGCGATGCGGTGGTGGCGCCGGTGCTGGCCTATGTGCCTGAAGGCTCGATCGAGCCACCCGCGGGTCACATGCAATTTGCCGGCACGATCTCGATTCCCGCACCGGTGTTCGAAGCCACGCTGGTGGCGGCGGTGCAGAGCTTGCGCAAACACGGCTTGTGCGATGTCTACTTCCTGGGCGACCACGGCGGCTACCGTGGCAGTCTGGACAAAGCAGCAGCCACCTTGAACCGAAGCGTCACGAAGCGAGCTGCGCAGCGGACCGGTTGCCATGCATCGGCGATGCCTACGTATTACCGCGCCGCCTCGGCCGACTTCGATGCACGGCTGCGCCAGCAGGGTCACAGCGCGGCCGAGATCGGCAAGCATGCCGGTTTGGCCGACACTGCACTTGCGATGGCGGTAGACCCCGCACTCGTGCGCAGTAGCGTAGGCCAGGCCCGGCCCGACGCCGATGGTGTCTCGGGCGACCCGCGGCGCGCCACGGCCTTGATCGGTGAGCCCGGCATCGAACACATCGTGGCGGCGACGGTCGCCGCCATCCGCGCCGATCGTCAGGCGCGGCCCTGAGACGACTTCACTGGTTCCCGACCTGTCCATGAAACCCACGATCCGCAATGCCACTTTGGCAGCCGCCATGCTCGGCGCTGCCGCCGTCACCGTGTGGGTGCTACGCGCCCACGCGGCCGAAGCGCAGCCCCCGATCAAATCCGGCACACCGCCCGCAACTGCGAACTCGGACGTCACCCCGGCACTGCCCGGCATGCCGCCGGTGCCCGACGCTACCAACCTCTACAGCGAAACCGCAGCCGGGCATATCAGCGCGGCTACTGCGGGCCAGTTGCAACGCGTCTATGTGCCCAACCTGCGCTCCGATACCGTCACGGTGATCGACCCAGCGGCGATGAAGGTGGTCGACCGCTTCAAGGTCGGCCTTTCGCCGCAGCACATCGTGCCGTCGTGGGACCTGCGCACGCTGTGGGTCACCAACAATGCCGAAGGCCGTACCGATGGCAGCCTGACGCCCATCGACCCCGCCACCGCCAAACCCGGCAAGGCGGTGCCGGTGGACGACCCCTACAACATGTACTACACACCGGATGGCAAGTCGGCGATCGTGGTGGCCGAAGCGCGCAAGCGGCTCGACTTCCGCGACCCGAAAACGATGGCCGCGCAGTATTCGATCGACACCCCCGGCTGCCCCGGCATCAACCACGCCGACTTCACGATCGACGGGCGCTATGTGCTCTTCACCTGCGAGTTCTCGGGCACGCTCGCGAAGATCGACTTGGTCGAACACAAAGTGGTGGGCTATCTGCAACTCAGCATGCCCGAAACGCGCTTCAAAGAGAAGCCGGGCGCCGAACGCACCAAGCCCGGGGCCGTTTGGGAACCCGGCGCCACCGAGCTCTGCACCGTCACGCGGGGCATGCCGCAAGACATCCGCGCTTCGCCCGACGGCCGCCGTTTCTACGTGGCCGACATGCATGCCGACGGCGTGCACATCGTCGACGCCGCCAGCTTCAAGAAGGTCGGCTTCATCGCCACCGGGATCGGTGCCCACGGCCTGTACCCCAGTCGCGATGGCAAGCGGCTGTATGTGGCCAACCGCGGGTCGCACAAGATTCACGGCTCGCGCCTGGGTGCCGGTGGCGTGGTGGTGATCGATTTCGCAACCGAAAAGGTGGTGGCCCGCTGGCCTGTACCCGGCGGTGGCAGCCCCGATATGGGCAACGTCAGCGCCGACGGCAAGTACCTGTGGCTGTCGGGTCGCTACGACGACGTGGTCTACCGTTTCGACACCGCCAGCGGCGATGTTGTGCAGATCAAGGTCGGCAGTGAGCCGCATGGCTTGACGGTGTGGCCGCAGCCCGGGCGCTATTCGCTAGGGCACACCGGCAACATGCGTTGAACGCGATCTTCGATTCGTTCTGGCGCGCCGCCGCGTATTGCCTGCATCCGCGGGTGATTCTGTGGTCGTTGCTGCCGGTGCTGCTGGCCGGCAGCCTGGTGGCGGTGCTGGGCTGGCTGTTCTGGGAAAACAGCGTCGCCGCGGTGCGCGGCACGATGCAAGCGTGGTCGATGCTCGACTCGGCCTTGCAATGGCTGGACTCGGTGGGTCTGGTGAAGCTTCATGCCTTGCTGGCGCCGCTGGTGGTCGTCGCACTGTCGGTGCCGGGGGTGATCGTGCTGACGCTCTTGATGGTGGCGGTGGCGGTGACGCCGGCGGTGGTTCGGCTGGTGACGAAGCGGCGCTTCCCGACCTTGCAAAAGCGCCATGGCGCCACCTGGTGGCAGAGCCTGGGTTGGTCGCTTGCCTGTACGCTGGCCGCGGTGCTTGCGCTGATTCTGAGCCTGCCACTGTGGCTGGTGCCACCGCTGGTGATGATCCTGCCGCCGCTGATCTGGGGTTGGTTGACCTACCGCGTTTTCTCGTTCGACGTACTGTCATTGCACGCCAGTGCCGAAGAACGGCGGCTATTGCTGCGTAGCCACCGCCTGCCGCTGCTGGGCATCGGCATCGCCTGTGGCTACCTCGGCGCGCTGCCCTCGTTCATATGGGCCTTCAGCGCATTGACGCTGATCTTCGCGCCGCTGTTGGCGCTGCTGTCGGTGTGGCTGTACACGTTGGTGTTCGCCTTCGCTGCGTGCTGGTTCGCGCACTACGCGCTGGCGGCGCTGCAGCAGTTGCGTGACGCGGCTCTTGTGCCCGCACCGTTTGTTTCGGAGACTCCATGAATATCGGCCTGATCATCGTCGGTGACGAAATCCTCTCGGGCAAGCGCCAGGACAAGCACCTGGCCAAGGTGATCGAGATGTTGGCCGCGCGCGGTCTGATGCTGGCGTGGGCGCGCAACCTGGGGGACGACCGCAGCCTGATCACCGCGGCGCTGCGCGACGCCTTCAGCGGCGGCGACCTGGTGTTCTGCTGCGGCGGCATCGGTGCAACGCCTGACGACCACACGCGCCAGAGCGCAGCGGCGGCACTCGGCGTCGCGCTCGAACTGCAGCCCGAAGCGAAGGCCCTGATCGAGCAGCGCATGCGCGACGTGGCGGCCGAGCACGGCACCACTTTCGCGCCCGACCGGCCCGACAACCTGCACCGCCTGAACATGGGCATGTTTCCCGCCGGTGCCACGCTGATTCACAACCCGTACAACCGCATTCCCGGCTTCTCGGTGGGTGATGTGCACTTCGTACCCGGGTTCCCGGTGATGGCCTGGCCGATGATCGAGTCGGTGCTGGACCAGCGCTACGCCCATATGCACGGGTGCGCCCGCAGCGTCGAACGGTCGGTGATCGTTTACGGCGCGATGGAAGCCAGCCTGACGCCGATGATGGAAGCGCTGGAGTTGCGCTACCCCGGGGTCAAGGTCTTCAGCCTGCCGAGCGTCGATCATCCCGAGTACGGCCGTCACATCGAGCTCGGCGTCAAGGCCCGCACCGACCCGGCCGACGCGTACGCTGAACTGAAAAGTGGACTGCTGCGCTTCGGTGCCGAACTGGGCCCGGAACTGGTGCGTTGAAGCGGAGCCATTTCGGTGCGTAACTGCACCAACGTGGAACAATCCTCGCCGGGTTCGGGGGCTGCACCGTCGGCACGCTTTCTGCTAAAACCGCCTGCGCCTTGTCGGGACTTTCCCCGGCCGGTGATCGAGCCGCGACCCCGCAGGCCCGACCCGCATGGCCCCTGATCACTGAAACCCACCGCCCCGCAGGAGAGATTTGAATGGCAAGCAAAAGCGTCGCCGACGTGATGAAGCTGGTGAAGGAAAACGAAATCAAGTTCGTCGATTTCCGCTTCACCGACACCCGAGGCAAAGAACAGCACGTGACGGTGCCGGTTTCGCACTTCGACGAAGACAAGTTCAGCGCTGGTCATGCTTTCGATGGTTCGTCGATCGCTGGCTGGAAGGGCATCGAAGCTTCAGACATGCTGCTGATGCCCGACCCCAACACCGCCAACATCGACCCGTTCTTCGAAGAGCCCACGGTCTTCATGAGCTGCGACGTGCTGGAACCCAGCGACGGCAAACCTTATGAACGCGACCCGCGCAGCCTGGCCAAGCGCGCCGAGGCTTACCTCAAGAGCAGCGGCATCGGCGACGCCGCCTACTTCGGGCCCGAGCCCGAGTTTTTTATCTTCGACCAGGTGCAGTGGAACGTCGACATGGGCGGCGCCTCGTTCAAGATCGGGTCCGAAGAAGCGCCGTGGTCGTCCGGCTCCAAGTTCGAAGGCGGCAACATGGGCCACCGCCCGACCATCAAGGGCGGCTATTTTCCGGTGCCGCCGGTCGACAGCTTTCAGGATATGCGCAGCGAGATGTGCCTGATCCTGGAATCGCTCGGCATCCCGGTGGAAGTCCACCACCACGAAGTGGCGGGCCCGGGCCAGAACGAGATCGGCACCAAGTTCAGCACGCTGGTGCAGCGCGCCGACTGGCTGCAGATGCAGAAGTACGTGATCCACAACGTGGCCCACGCCTACGGCAAAACCGCCACTTTCATGCCCAAGCCCATCGTCGGCGACAACGGCAGCGGCATGCATGTGCACCAATCCATCTGGAAGGGGGGCACCAACCTGTTCGCCGGTGACGGCTATGCCGGCCTTTCCGACTTCGCGCTGTTCTATATCGGCGGCATCATCAAGCACGCCCGTGCGCTCAACGCCATCACCAATCCGGGCACCAACAGCTACAAGCGACTGGTGCCGGGCTTCGAGGCCCCGGTGAAGCTGGCGTATTCCGCGAAGAACCGCTCGGCGTCGATCCGCATTCCCTATGTGGCCAGCCCAAAAGGCCGTCGCGTCGAGGCCCGCTTCCCTGATCCGTTGTGCAACCCGTACCTGGGGTTCTCGGCGCTGCTGATGGCCGGGCTGGACGGTATCGAAAACAAGATCCACCCGGGCGAAGCAGCGACCAAGGACCTCTACCACCTGCCGCCGGAAGAGAACGCAATGATCCCGACCGTCTGCCACAGCCTGGACCAGGCGCTGGACTGCCTGGATGCCGACCGCGCCTTCCTGACCAAGGGCGGCGTCTTCACCGACAGCTACATCGACGCTTACATCGAACTCAAGATGGGCGAGGTCACGCGCATGCGCATGGCCACCCACCCGCTCGAATTCGAGATGTATTACTCCCTCTGATCGCGGTTCGGCCAACGGCTGAAAAGCAGGCCTTTGCGCCTGCTTTTCGCCTTCTGCACCGGCTTCGCACTACCACCCTGGCTGCGCGACAATCGCGCGATGCTGCGACCCCACACCCGTACCCGCACCCGCCCGAACCGCAGGTGCGGCGGCTTGGCACTCGCACTGATGGCGCTGGCTGCGGCGGCACCGATCCGGGCGCAGACCGTCGAGAAACCGGTCTATCGCTGCCCCGGCCCGCCGGTGCTCTACACCGACACCATCAGCGCTTCTGAGGCACGTGAGCGCAACTGCCACACCCTCGAAGGCGCAACCGTGACGGTGGTGCCGTCAGCGCGGCCGAAAGCAGCGCCGGCTGCAGCGTCACGCTCGGCCACCGCTGCGAGCCCGGCCGACGCCCGCATCGACCCGGCAGAGCAGCGCGTGCGTGACAGCGATGCGCGCCGCATCCTGTCTGACGAACTGCGGCGCGAAGAAGAGCGCCTGGCCGAGACTAAACGCGAATACAACAACGGCCAACCCGAGCGCCAGGGCGACGAGCGCAACTACCAGAAGTACCTGGACCGCGTGGCCGACCTGAAGTCGTCGATTGCCCGTAAGGAAGCCGACGTGGCAGCCATCAAGCGCGAGATGGCCAAGCTGCCGCCATGACAGCGGCGGTGTGGCCCGGACCGGCCGCGTCGTGAACCTCGAACCGGCAGTCGGGCCGAGCCCGGCCGACTTCGAGCCCTTCGATCAATTGGCGACGATGGTGGCGCTGGCGCTGTCTGATGGCCGCTGCCTGCAGGCCAATTCCGCGCTCGAGAACACGCTCGGCATTTCGCGCCGCACGCTGCAGCGCGGCAGCGTGCTGGACTGGCTGGCCGAGCCGGCCCAGCTCGGCGAAACGCTGCAACTGGTGGCGCGCAACCAGGTCGCCTGCAGCCGCTTCGACGCCCATCTGAAATGCCTGCCGGTGGGCAGCACCGAACTGCCGGTGCATGTGATCGTCAGCCAGACCGAGTCTCCCGACAGGGTGCTGGTCGAGATGATCGAGATCGCGCAGCAGACCCGGCTCGACCGCGAAGAGCGCAGCCACGAACTGGCGCAGGCCAACAAGGAGCTGATCCGCAACCTGGCGCACGAAATCAAGAACCCCCTTGGCGGCATACGGGGTTCGGCGCAGCTGCTGGCGATGGAGGTGGCGCGGTTGACGGCGCCGGCCAGGGGCAGCGGCGAAGGTGACACCACCGAAGCGCTGAGTCCGCGCGAACTGGACGAATTCACGCGCGTCATCATCCAGGAAGCCGACCGGTTGCAGTTGCTGGTGGACCGATTGCTGGCACCGCACCGCCGCCCACAGGTGGTGGACGACGTCAACATCCACGAGGTCTGCGAGCGGGTTCGCGCATTGGTACTGGCGGAGTTCCCCCGCGGTTTGCAGGTGGTGCGCGACTACGACATTTCGATCCCGGAGTTTCGCGGTGACCGTGAGCAGTTGATCCAGGTGGTGCTGAACATCGCCCGCAACGCAGCGCAGGCGCTGGCCGACCGGATCGCAGCCGGTGATGCGCGGCTGAGTCTGAAGACCCGCGTGGCGCGCCAATCGACTTTCGGACGCCAGCGGTTCAGACTGGCACTGGAATTGCATATCGAGGACAACGGGCCCGGTGTGCCAGAGACCTTGCGCGACCGCATCTTCCACCCGCTGGTGTCGGGCCAGGCCGGCGGCACGGGGCTCGGGTTGACACTGGCGCAGACTTTTGTGCAGCAGCACCACGGCACCATCGAATGCGACAGCCAGTCCGGAAAAACGGTGTTCAAAATTTTGATTCCCCTGCCCTGACGCCTCAACCCCGAAGAATGACCATGAACCTGCAGCGCAGCGCATGAAACCCATATGGGTGGTCGACGACGATCAATCGATCCGCTTCGTGTTGGAGAAAGCGCTGGCGCGCGAGCAGTTCACCGTGCGCAGCTTTGCCAGCCCGCGCGAAGTCACGCGGGCCTTGGAAGAAGAAACGCCGCAAGTCCTGATCAGCGACATCCGCATGCCGGGTGGCAGCGGTATCGACTTGCTCAAGCATGTGAAGGAACGGCACCCGGGGCTGCCGGTCATCATCATGACCGCGTTCTCGGACCTGGATAGCGCCGTCTCGGCCTTCCAGGGCGGCGCCTTCGAATACCTGCCCAAGCCTTTCGACGTGACCACCGCGGTCGAGTTGATCCGCCGCGCCGTGCAGGAAAGCCTGCGTGAAGCGGTGATCGAAGCGGTGCCGCCACCGGCGCCTGAAATGCTCGGCCAGGCACCGGCGATGCAAGACGTGTTCCGCGCCATCGGCCGCCTGAGCCAGAGCCAGGTCACGGTGCTGATCACCGGCGAGAGCGGCACCGGCAAAGAACTGGTGGCGGGTGCGCTGCACAAGCACAGCCCACGCAAGTCCGGGCCTTTTATCGCCATCAACACCGCCGCCATTCCCAAAGACTTGCTGGAAAGCGAACTGTTCGGCCACGAGCGCGGCGCTTTCACCGGGGCGCAGGCCACGCGCCGCGGGCGCTTCGAGCAGGCCGATGGCGGCACGCTCTTTCTGGACGAGATCGGCGATATGCCTTTCGACCTGCAGACCCGGTTGCTGCGGGTGCTGTCAGACGGTCAGTTCTACCGCGTGGGGGGCCATCAGCCACAGAAATCCAACGTGCGTGTGATCGCCGCCACCCACCAGAACCTGGAAGAGCGGGTGCGACAGGGCAGCTTCCGCGAAGACCTGTTCCACCGCTTGAACGTGATCCGGCTGCGGCTGCCGGCGCTGCGCGAGCGCGCCGACGACATTCCGATGCTGACGCGCTTCTTCCTCGGCAAGAGCGCACGTGAATTGGGCGTGGATGCCAAACGCATCACCGACGCCGCGCTGGTGCAAGTGGCGGCCTTCGACTTTCCCGGCAACGTGCGGCAGTTGCAGAACTTGTGCCACTGGTTGACGGTGATGGCGCCGGCGCAGGTGGTGGAACCGAAGGACCTGCCGCCGGAGTTGCTGAGCAGCGTGGCGCCGGTCGGCGTGCAGGTTGCCGCGGTGACGCCAGCCACTGTGCGCGCAGTAGATCCCGGCGTACCGTTGAGCGCGCTGTCGGGCGAAGCGGCCATCGAGCAGCCGGGTCCTGCGAACGGCCCTGCGAACAGCGTGAGCGCCGGCGTCTTCAAGCCACCGAGTCTGTGGCTGAACGACCTTGAATCCGAGGCACGACGCCTGCTCGACGGTGGCGAACCCGCGGTCTGGGACACGCTGACAAGGCAGTTCGAGGGCTGCATGATCCACGCCGCGCTCGAGCTCACCCGCGGCCGGCGCATCGAAGCCGCACAGCGACTGGGCATCGGGCGCAACACCATCACGCGCAAGATCCAGGAACTGGGTCTGGACGAACGATGACCGGCCGCCAACGAACAAGGCCCAGCGGCTGATAGCCTCACGCCGATGAGCCATCTGTTCACCCCCTTCCAACTCGGCGCGCTCGAGCTCTGCAACCGCATCGTTGTCGCGCCGATGTGCCAGTACTCGGCCGACGACGGCACGCCCGGCGACTGGCATCTGGTCCACCTCGGCCACCTGGCGCTGTCCGGTGCGGGCTTGTTGATGCTGGAAGCAACGGCGGTTTCGCCTGAGGGCCGGATCTCGGCGCAGGACCTGGGTCTGTACAGCAACCCGAACGAAAAGGGCTTGAAGCGCATCCTGGACGTGATCCGCGATCAGTCCGACATCGCAGTCGGCATCCAGTTGAGCCATGCCGGAAGAAAGGGGTCGAGCCTGCCCCCATGGGAAGGTGGACGCCAGCGCGGGCCTGCCGATAAGGGCGGCTGGAAGACCGAGGCGCCTTCGCCGCTGGCGCATGCCGAAGGCGACGACGTGCCCGAAGCACTCGACGCCAACGGCCTTGCGCGTGTGCGCGAAGATTTCGTCGAAGCCGCGCGCCGCGCCACGCGCCTGGGCCTTTCAGGCATCGAGCTTCATATGGCGCACGGCTACCTGCTGCACCAGTTTTTGTCGCCGCTGTCGAACCAGCGTGGCGACGATTGCGGTGGCAGTCTGGACAACCGCATGCGCTTTCCGCTGGAGGTGTTCGACGCCGTGCGAGCGGTGTTCTCGCCGAAGCGCCCCGTGTGGGTGCGCATTTCGGCCACCGACTGGGTCGAAGGCGGCTGGGACCTGGCCAGCAGCGTCGAACTCGCCAAAGCGTTGAAGGCGCGCGGCTGTGCGGCCATACACGTCAGCAGCGGCGGGGTCTCACCGTTGCAGAAGATCGAGCTCGGGCCCGGGTATCAGGTGAAGTTTGCCGAGCGCATCAAGGCGGAAGCGGGCATTCCGACGATTGCCGTCGGACTGATCACTGAGCCCGAGCAGGCCGAGTCGATCATCGCCAGCGGCCAGGCCGACGCCGTGGCACTGGCACGCGGCATGCTCTACGACCCGCGCTGGCCGTGGCACGCGGCCGCGAAGCTGGGCGCACAGGTGGCGGCGCCGAAACAGTACTGGCGGTCGCAGCCGCGCGAGTTGAAAGACTTGTTCACGGCAGCGAAGCACGGTCAGCGTTAGACCCTCGTCGCTCAGATCGAGTGGCTGGCGTTATCGAGGGCTACGCTGCACCCGGCAATACGCCAGGTGCCGTCGGTCTGCCGAGCAAGCGCATAGCTCGCGAGCCACAAGCGGCCTGCTGCGTCGACCAGCCGCACCTGTTGCGAGGCACCTTCGGTGGCGCCGACCGGTACGAAGAAGGTGGTCGTCGACGGTTTGATCACCATCGGGTAAGCGCTTCTGACCATGGCCATGAAGGCGCCGGCGTTGCCGAACTGTTGGCGGATGCCCGGTGCCGCCAGGGCGAAAGCGCGTTCGGCGTCACCGGTGGCCATTGCGCTCAGTTGCGACTGCACGGTGGACCGAATCCCCTCGGCATCGGCCGTGCTGAGGGCCGGTTGTGCCAGCGCGGCAGCGCCGAGCCACAGCACCGACAGCCAGCACCACCAACGCGTCCGCCATCCAGTCATCGTGAATCCTTCGGGACCCGAGCGGCGCTCAGGTGATCTCCACCACCACCGGCGCATGGTCGCTCGGCCGCTCATTCTTGCGAGGCAGCTTGTCGATGGTGCAAGCCACCACGCGCGGGCGCAATGCCGAACTGACCAGGATGTGGTCGATGCGCATGCCCTGGTTCTTGCGGAACGCAAGCATGCGGTAATCCCACCACGAATACTGTTTCGGCGCTTGTTCGAACATTCGAAAGGCATCCGTCAGGCCGAGTTCGATCAAGCCTGCGAACTGCGCGCGTTCTTGGGGCGTGCACAGCACCTGCCCGGCCCAGGCTGCCGGGTCGTGCACGTCGCGGTCTTCGGGCGCGATGTTGTAGTCGCCCATCAGCACCAGGTTCGGGTGAGCCTGCAATTCGGCCCGCAGCCAGTCGCGCAAGGCGTCGAGCCAGCGCAGCTTGTAGCCGAACTTGTCGCTCTCTACCGACTGCCCGTTCGGAACATAGGCACCGATGGTGCGGATGCCGTCGACGGTGCCGGTGATCACACGGGCCTGCACGTCGTCGTGCCCTGGAATATTGAGCACGATGTCGGTGGCCGGCTCACGGCTCAGCAACGCGACACCGTTGTAGGTCTTCTGGCCGAAGCGCTGCACGGCGTAGCCGGCGGCTTCGATCTCGGCTTGCGGAAACTTGTCGTCGGTGAGCTTGGTTTCCTGCAACGCCAGCACGTCGACCGGGTTCGCGGCCAGCCAGCCCAGCACTTGCGGCAGCCGCACGGCGAGTGAGTTGACGTTCCAGGTGGCGAGTCGCATCGGCAGGGACGAAGGAGCCAGGGTACAAAGAGTCTACTTCTGAGACTCCGCACAACCCCGGGCCCGCATCGAATCAAAGGGGGGCTCAGCGCGCCGACCGGCTGGTCTGCGACGCGCAAGCGCCACGCCGGCCGTCACACGGGGCGCGTTTTTCAGTGGTTCAGGATCACCGACAGAATCACGCCCGTGGCAATGGCCGCCAGCACGTAGTCGCCGCCGGTCTGCACCCAGTGGTAGCCGACTGGCGGCTGCCGCAGGTGGTACCCGCGCCAGTTGTCGACCACGTACACGTGGCTGCGGTAGTAGGGCGGCAGGCGTCCGCCGCGGTAGAAGTCGTGCCGCGGCCCGGCGCCGCGGCTGCCACGCTGGACCCAACGCGAGTCTTGCGCAGCCCAACGTTCTTCCTGCCGCACCGCGTCGCGGCGGTCGTCGCGGCGGTCTTCGCGGCGCTCATCATGGCGGTCTTCGCGGCGATCGATTCGCGCGTCGGTGCGGCGGTCCTGGCGTTCGTCCGCCCTTCGCGCTGGCGCTTGGTCGCGGTTCTCAGCGCGGTCGCGGTCATGGTTGTCATTGCGGTCCTGACCGCGGTCATGCTGTTCGGCGCGCGACGCGTCGCCGCGTGGCCCGCTTTGGGCGAACGCCAGGTTGCCGAAGCCGATCGACAGTGCGACGGCGGTAGCGACGAATCGGGTGGCTTTCATGGTGGGCTTCTCTCGTGGTGAATGAAGGGGCCTTGCCCTTGCACAACGCTTGCGATCGCTTCAGCGGCGACAGCGTCAAGCTTCTTTACCTCGGGCGCCACCCGGGCAGTTAAGTCATTGCTGCCCGCGCTTCGATTCGACCGCTTTTCCGCGACGCAGGCCGCGCGGTGAGCCGGTGTCCACCGGCGTCCCCGCTGCGGGTGCTGCACCGGGCGACACCAGGCGTTCGGCCATCCAGTCCGCGCTTTCGGTGGTGTCGGTGCCTGTGCCGGGGCTGGCCGATGCGGCGTTGCCGACCACATGCTGCGCAGCGCCGCTGTCGCTGTGGATGCTTTTGGCAGCCGCGGCATTGCGCGCGCGCCGTGCCGGCCGGGTGGCGGGATTGGGGGGTGCCTGGGGTTTCATCGCGCTCGCTTTCTTGAATGAGAATTTCATCGTCACCGACAAGCCGTTGATACGGCTCGGCACGTCTCAGCTCTCGGTAGAGGCGCCGACGCTGCCTGAATCCGCCCGCGACGACAAGCGCGGGAACTCTTGTCCGCTGGCTCGATGCCATCTGCCGGACAGTCCGGGCCTCACAGACGCACGTAGCTGACGAAAGCATAGCAAGTGCCGTCGGCGCTTCGGCCTTCGATGCGTGCGGACTGCCTGAAGGCCGATCGGTCCCATGCCGGGAAAAAGGTATCGCCTTCGAAGTCGGCGTCGATCTCGGTCAGCTCCAGCCGGTCGGCCAGCGGCAGCGCTTGCGCGTAGAGCTGAGCGCCACCCATCACCGCGGCACGTGGCGCGTCACGCAAGCGCGTCCAGGTTTCGTTCAGACTCGCAACGTGCTCGGCGCCCGCAGCCTGCCAGTTCGGGTCGCGGCTCAGCACCAGGTTGCGCCGCCCCGGCAGTGGGCGAAAACGCGGCGGCAACGAGTCCCAGGTTTTGCGGCCCATGACCACCGGGTGGTCCATCGTCAACTCGCGAAAGCGTTGCAGGTCGGCGGGGTCGCGCCACAGCAGCGCGTTGCCGCGGCCGATGGCGCCGTTGCGGGTAACCGCCGCCACCAGCAGCAGTTCCTGCGGGCCGTCTTTCATGCGGCGCTCACACCGCTACCGGCGCCTTGATCGCCGGGTGCGGGTCGTAGTTCAGCATGTCGAAATCTTCGAAGGCATAGTCGAAGATCGACGGCGGCCGGCGCTTGATCTGCAGCGTCGGCGCGGGCCGCGGTGTGCGCGTCAGTTGCAGCGCGACTTGCTCGGCATGGTTGGCGTAAAGATGGCAGTCGCCACCCGTCCAGATGAAGTCACCCACCTGCAGATCGCACTGCTGCGCCAGCATGTGGGTCAGCAACGCGTAACTCGCGATGTTGAAGGGCACGCCCAGGAAGATGTCGGCGCTGCGCTGGTAGAGCTGGCAACTCAGTTTGCCTTCGGCCACATAGAACTGGAACAGCGCGTGACACGGCATCAGCGCCATCTGCGGCAGCGCCGCCACGTTCCAGGCGCTGACCACGATGCGCCGCGAATCGGGGTTGCTGCGCAGTTGCTGCACCACCTGAGCGATCTGGTCGATGTGCGTGCCGTCGGGCGCGGGCCAGCTGCGCCACTGCACCCCGTAGACGGGCCCCAGGTCGCCGTCGGGGGCGGCCCATTCGTTCCAGATGGTGACGCCGCGATTCTGTAGCCAGCGCGCATTGCCGTCGCCGCGCAAAAACCACAGCAGCTCCAGGATCACGCTCTTCAGATGCACCTTCTTGGTGGTGACCAGCGGGAAGCCGGCCGCCAGGTCGAATCGCATCTGATGGCCGAAGACGCTTCGCGTACCGGTGCCGGTGCGGTCGTCCTTGGCCACGCCATGCGTCGCCACATGGCGCATCAGATCTTCGAAGGCGGTATGGACCTGTGGCACGTTGTTGACTTCACTGGAGCGGGCCACAGTTCGACCCGATCAAGCCGCAGCCACGGAACCGGCTTCGCCGGGCCGTAGGCGAACATCCCCCTCGGGGGGCAGCGAGCGCAAGCGAGCTTGGGGGCTCGCCTCCTTCAAATCGAACTGCATGGCCGCCAGCCG